>JAWVYK010000012.1:0-22588 GCA_033722755.1 Rhodovibrionaceae bacterium
AGGTCCGCGGTCACGCTCTGGGTCGTGAACGTCCACGCAAAGGCGACGTCCTCGATCGCCAAACCAAACGGATCGAGCAATCCGTCCGCCACCAAGCGGTTGAGGGAGTCGGTCTGTGCCCCGTGGTTGACGTATTCGAAGGGAGATCGCACAGGTGTGCCGTCGGCGCCCACTAGACGCTCCGTGAGTACCACGGCGTATTCGGTCATCTCTCGCAGCGGATACAACGGCTGCATGATGAGCGTGTCGGTGTCCATTTCGTAGAATGTCAGCAGGTCATCGACCGGGTCTCCATCCACGGGGTAGACATTCGACTTGGTGAGCTCGCCGTCGTGGTTGCTGTCCACACCCGTTCCGAGCTCGTCAACCGTCTCGAACATCAGGTTGCTGCCGTTGGGGCGGTCGTCGTTTGCGAACCAGCTTCGGCGCTCATGCACGATGGGGAAGTTCCCCCAGCCAATGTCCAGACGCGTGGCCTTGCCATACTCTGGAGAGTCCGGGTCGATGTTGATCACGTAGAACGCATCGTCACTGAAATCGCCATCGTTCTGATGGCCGCCGCGCCGCCGATCCTGGCCGCCGCCGCCATCGCCCTGCTCCTCGGCCTGGACGGAGCCCTGGCGCTCGTCGCCGGATTGGTGGCCACGCTGCTGACGCCGATCACCCTGCCGCCGCTGGCACTGGCGCTGCTCGGCCTCGACCTGGAAATCGGCGTCTTTGATTTCATGGGCCGCCTGGCGCTGATCATCGGCATCGCCTTCGCCGCTGCGTTCGTCATCCGCCGTACGCTCGGCCCCGGAAAAATCGCCGAGCTTGCGCGCCCGCTCGACGGTCTCGTGGTGATCCTGCTGCTGATTTTCGCGGTGGCGATCATGGACGGCGTGACGGCCACCCTCCTCGAGCGGCCGCGCGTCGTGCTGCTGTGGCTGGCCGCGGCCTTCCTCGCCAATCCCGTGCTGCAGGTGCTCGGCATGGCGGCCTTCGCCTGGCTTGGCCGCCGCGGCGCGCTAACCGCCGGACTGATCACCGGCAACTGCAACATGGGGCTGATCCTGGCCGCGCTGCCGCCGGAGGCCGATTTCGAGGTGACGCTCTACTTCGCCGTCGCGCAAATTCCGATGTACATGCTGCCGGCCATCATCCTGCCGCTTTACCGGCGGCTGCTGTCCGCCGGTCATGCCGGGGAGAGCTGAGCGCATATCCGAAGACAGTGGTCCGACCGCCCGACCTGTGGCAATTTTGCCGCACTTGCTGATCAGACAATTTTTGCGAATAGTCTGTTATCTGGTCTTGGCAATCCCGGTATGATACGCGAGTCAGTCGCGTATCGCACGCGTATCGCAGCGGTGCGAACCGCATTCAGGGCTCTCGGCTAGGGCCCGCCTCGAGACCAGTCCATGACGCACGGTCGCATGGCGTCGAGTCAGCGGACGACTGGGGAATTCGCGAACTGCCCGGGTTCTGCGCGGGCACGGCATGAGGGCAGGGGAATGACAAGTTGGGCTATGGGACCGAAACTGTCGCGGTTTCTGATCGTCCTTGGTTTGGGCATGCTGCTGGCTCTTGGCGCTTGCGCCTCGAACAATGCGGAAGACGACGCATTCCTCGCTTATGAAGAGCCCAGCGATCCGATCGAGCCCATCAACCGGGCCATATTCGATTTTAACAATTTTCTGGACGGCCTGCTGCTGAAGCCCCTGGCCGAGCTCTACGGCGTGCTGCTGCCTCAGGGGGCGCGCGATTCCATCCGCAACTTCCTGCGCAATCTGGCCACCCCGGTGACGCTGGCCAACGACCTGCTGCAAGGCGAGATGGATCGCGCAGGGAACACCACGGCGCGCTTCCTGGTGAACACGACAATCGGCGTCGGCGGGCTCTTCGATATCGCGGAAAAGCAGGGCTATCCGTACCACAGCGAGGATTTCGGCCAGACCATGGCCGTGCACGGCGTGGACGATGGCTTCTACCTCGTGCTGCCGATTCTGGGACCGTCCACGGCACGCGACGCCACGGGCCGGGTGGTCGATATCTTCCTCGACCCGCTGACCTACGTGGCGAACAACAACGACTGGGACGGATTGGGCCTCGCGCGCACGGCGGTAAGCGGCATCGACGCACGGGAACGCAACATCGAGACGCTGGAAGAGCTGAAACGCGACTCTGTGGATTTCTATGCGCGCATTCGCAGCCTATATTATCAGACTCGGCAGAAGGAGATCAGCAACGGCGAGGGCGACCTGCCGTATCTGCCGGCGCCTGGCGCAGAGTAATCCGACAGCGGACATGGGAGGGAGTAAGACTATGACCCACCTGCAAAACCAGGCCATCCGGCCGCCGCTCGCAGAGCTGTGGCGTGTCTCCTCCCGCATGCTGGGGCTGGCCGCGGCCATAGCCATCGCCGTCTCTCTCACCCTCGCGCGTCCGGCCGCCTCGGCCAGCACGGCCGAACAGGCCGAGGCCTTCTTGACGAACCTGAGCCAGAAGGCCGTCGAGGGGCTGAAGGGTGAGGAAATGACGCAGGAGGAGCGCGAGCAGCGCTTCCGTCAGCTTCTGGACCACGCCTTCGACATGGAGGCCATCTCCCAGTTCGTGCTCGGCCGCTATTCGCGCGTCGCGAGCGAGGAGGAAAAGCAGCGGTTCACCGACGTGCTGAAGGACATCGTCGTCCAGCGCTTCATGCCGCTCTTCGGCGACTATCGAGGCGAGGGGCTCGACGTGCGCCAGACCGTGGTCGACGAAGGCCGCAACCTGGTCACCATCATCACCAGCACGGAATTTCAGGGCGAGCCCGTTCGCCTGGACTGGCGGCTGCGTCCACGCGGAGAGTCTTTCAAGATCGTCGATGTGGTCGTCGAGGGCGCCAGCCTCGTCATCACCTACCGCTCGGAATACGCCGCCTTCATTAAGCAGAATGGCGGCAATGTGAGCGCGTTGATCGCGGACCTGCGCGAAAAACTCGACCGCGGGGCCTTCAAGCCGGAGAACACGACGGCCGCGAGCAAGAGCTAGCTGTCGGCCCCGGCCGTTTGTTGCCAATCAAGGACGTTAGCGCGTCAAGGGCTTGTACTTGATGCGGTGGGGCTGCACCGCGTCTTCACCCAAGCGGCGCTTCTTGTCTTCCTCGTAGTCCTGGAAATTGCCCTCGTACCAGACGACGCGGCTGTTGCCCTCGAAGGCGAGGATGTGCGTGGCAATGCGGTCCAGGAACCAGCGGTCGTGGCTGATGATGACCGCGCAGCCGGCAAACTCCAGCAGCGCCTCCTCCAGCGAGCGCAGCGTATCGACGTCGAGATCGTTGGTCGGCTCGTCCAGCAACAGCACGTTGGCGCCGGACTTCACTATCTTGGCCAGATGGACCCGGTTGCGCTCGCCGCCCGATAGCTGGCCCACCTTTTTCTGCTGGTCGGGGCCGCGGAAGTTGAAGGCGCCGACGTAGGCGCGCGAGGCCATTTGCCGTTTGCCGAGATCGATCTGGTCCTGGCCGTCGGCGATCTCCTCCCAGACCGAGTGGTTCGGGTTCAGGCTGTCGCGGCTCTGGTCCACATAGCCGAGTTGCACGGATTCGCCGACGCGGATTTCGCCACCGTCCGGCTCCTCGTGGCCGGTGATCATCCGGAAAAGCGTGGTCTTGCCGGCGCCGTTGGGGCCGATGACGCCGACGATTCCTCCCGGCGGCAGCTTGAAGGAGAGATCGTCGATCAGCAGGTAGTTGCCGAAGCCCTTGCGCAGCGAATTGGCCTCGATGACCAGGTCGCCCAGGCGTGGACCCGGCGGGATGACGATGCGCCCGGCTTCCGGCGCCCTGTCCTGGCCTTCCTTGAGCAGCTGATCGTAGGCATTCAGGCGGGCCTTGGCTTTCGCCTGGCGGCCGCGCGGCGACTGCCGGATCCAGTCCAGTTCGTGCTGCAGCGTGCGCTGGCGGGCCTTTTCGGTCCGTTCCTCCTGCGCCAGGCGCTTCTGCTTCTGCTCCAGCCAGGAGGAATAGTTGCCCTCGAAGGGAATGCCCCGGCCGCGATCCAGCTCGAGGATCCAGCCGGCGACGTTGTCCAGGAAGTAGCGGTCGTGAGTGACGGCGACGACCGTGCCCGGATAATCCTCCAGGTGTTTTTCCAGCCAGGCCACGGACTCCGCATCCAGGTGGTTCGTCGGCTCGTCCAGCAGCAGCAGGTCGGGTTTCTGCAGCAGCAGACGGCAGAGCGCCACGCGCCGCTTCTCGCCGCCCGAAAGGCGCGAGACGTCGGTCTCGCCGGGCGGGCAGCGCAGGGCGTCCATGGCGATCTCCACGGTGCGCGTCAGATCCCAGGCGTCGGCGGCGTCGATCTTCTCCTGGAGCTGCGCCTGCTCGGCGATCAGCGCGTCCATCTCCTCTGGCGTCAGGTCCTCGGCAAAGCGGGCGCTCACCTCCTCGAAGCGCTCGACCAGATCCTTGATCTCGCCCAGGCCTTCCATGACGTTGCCGGCCACATCCTTGTCGGGGTTGAGTTCCGGCTCCTGCGGCAGATAGCCGACTTTGGCGCCCTTGGCCGCCCAGGCCTCGCCGCCGAACTCCTGGTCCAGGCCGGCCATAATGCGAAGCAGCGTCGACTTGCCAGCGCCGTTCAGGCCGAGCACGCCGATCTTCGCGCCGGGAAAGAACGACAGCCAGATGTCCTCCAGCACCTTGCGGCCGCCCGGATAGGCCTTCGACAGGCCCTTCATCACGTAAATATATTGATAGGACGCCATCGCGGTCTCCTTGTGACAGCCCGGTGCGGTGCTATGGATTCTGTGGTGCGCGGCCGGCAGGCGACGGCGTTGTAACGCAACGACGGAGGGCTGGCAACGCGCCCTGGCCCGTAACTTCAAGCGTATGCTTCAAGCAGGCGGCGGGTTGCTCTGCAAACGCCGGCTGAACGCGGCCAGATAGAGGCAGACGAAGTAGTAGAAGAAGAACTCCTGCACCTCGCTGGCGCGGAAGAACAGCAGCATGCCGATAGCCGTGGTCTCGGTGATCACGTCGTCGAGACGCACCACCAGCGCCATCGCCGCGGTTGGCAGGCAGATCATCGGCGGCACCAGATAGGCCAGACGACCGCTTTGCAAGACGCGGCCCCGGCGCTGCACCAGCGGCAGGATGAGCCCGCCGATAATCACGCCCAGCTCGAGCAGCAGCCGGGGCTTCTGGTCGAACCAGGAACTGATGTTGTGGATGTTGGTCTCGCCCTGGTCGTTCAGGGCCTGCCACTGATCCGGCGTGGTCCAGGCGAAGAAGTGCTGGCCCCACGACGCCTCCTCGCCGGCGATGTAGACGCAGCCGGCGAAGGCCAGGCCGATCCAGGCCAGCAACCAGCTCCGTGCGCGCACCTCGGCCCGGGCCAGCAGCGTGGCCGCGAGCAGCGCACCGGCGGCCGCCTGCAGGATGTGGACGGTCTCCAGCACGCCCAGTTCGGGTTCCATGTAGGCGGCGTAGAACTGCGGCGCGCCATGGGCGAGCACGGCCAGGAGCACGCCCGCCGCCAGCGGCGCGTAAAGCCAGTAGACCGGGCTGATCGTATTGGCAACGCCGGCGCCGTGCGCCGCGCCCGCGCCCGGCGCGTCCTTGTGGTTGGTTTGTGACATCGAGTCGAAGGTAGGCGCCGGACAGCCGCGGATTCAACCGCGAAATAGTGGGTGCGCCGTCACCAGCCGGAATCCTTCTGCGCACGCACCAGGTGCTTTGCCTGTTCGCCATGGGTCTGGGCGTCGGCCAGGGTGACGACGCCGATATCCTCCAGGCGCGGCAGCATTCGGGTCAGGATTTCCGCGGTGACCAGGCAGTCGCCCAGAGCCGTGTGCCGGCCGTGGATGTCCACCCCGAAGGCCGCAGCCAACCCCTCCAGGCGCAGGTCCGTCATCGACGGATCGAGGGCGCCGGCCAGCAACAGGGTGTCCAGCAAAGTGGGCTCCGGCCAGTCGAGGCCCGCCAGCTCGCATTCGCGCCGCAGCATGGCCTGGTCGAAGGCGATGTTGTGGCCAACCAGAACGCAGCCTTCCAGCAGTTCCCGCAGCTCGGCATAGACCTCGGGGAAGCTCTGCGCGTCGGCCACCATCTCGTCGGTGATGCCGTGGATGACCGTCGAGCGCGGCGGGATGGACGTGCCTGGGTTGATCAGCCGGTCCATCGAATGGGCCGGATAGGCCCGAGGGCCGTGCAGGCGCACCGCGCCGATGGAGATGACACGCTCGCGCGTGACGTCGAGGCCCGTGGTCTCCGTATCCAGGACCAGCATGGGCAATTCGTCGAGACGCCTGTCCGGGTGGATTTCGCCGGCCGGCGGCGGCCGGTCGTGCAAGGCAAGGTCGTGGTAGATTTCAGCGCCGTGCTCGGCCATCTCCTCGGCGGAAAAGCAAATCACCGCACCGCCGTGCTTGCCGAAGCTCGAGACGATCGCATCGACCGTCTCCCCGTCCAGGGTCTTCAGTCCCGCCTCGACGCGGCGTCCTTCCGCCTCTGCACGCTCCATGGCCTGGGTCAGGCTCTCGCGTTCAAGGGCCGCGAAGACCGAAGTCCCGACTTTGACCCGCTCGGCCCCGAGCAGCTGCATGGCAGCCTGGTTCACCAGGCTCACCTGACCGGCCTGCGTCACCACCACGACCCCCTCGGATATGGCGCCCAGGACCGCGCGCATCCGCTCGTCCGGCACCGCGCGCTCGCGCGCATAGCGGGCCGCCAGCCCACTCAGCGCCCAGTGCAGCCGGTCGACCTCCAACCCTTCCTCGCCGGCCTCACGCCTTGGCGGCACCGCGTTCTCCGAGCCGGTGAGCACGACCATTGCGCCGCGCAGCCGCTCCAACGCGCGAAACAGCTCGTCGGTCGTCTTGGCCGCTGCGATGAGCGCGCCGGCGGCGATCACCGCCAGCGCCGCAGCAGCGATCCAAAGCAGCTGCGTTGCGGCCAGAATCCCCGTCGCCGTCAGGGTCAGGACCGCGACCAGAGCGATCGAGGCAAGAGCGGAGAGCGCCAGCATCGACAGGATCAGCGCTTTGAACCGGGTTCCCGTAGGTCCGCGCGCGCCGTCGGCTTGGCCGTCAGCCGTGTCGTTGCCGCGCCTTTCCTCTTCGGAACTCATGGCCAAGCCGCCTCCCGCTCCCGCTCTCGTGTCGGCAGAGATGCGTGCGTTAGAAAACATCCGCCGTCAATTCGCCGCGCACGCGGCCCTGGAACTTGTCGATGGCCTTGAAGGAATCGACCAGGATGTCGCGCTCGCGCTTGGACAACGTCTTCGGATCGAGATAGTTGTCCACCTTTTTGCCCGCCCGGAATTCCTCGATCTGCGCGCGCAGCAGAAGCGCTGTGATGTGTTTGTAGGCGCCTGTCAAATAATCGGCCATATCGGAATCCATGTGCCCGGCTTCGTGCAGCGCGGATATGCGCCCAAGCGTCGCCGTCTCCGAGATGCCGTGGCGCAGCGAGAGCAGGCGCATGTTCTCCACCAACGGCAAGGTGCCCGTATGCTTCAGATTGAGCTCGCCCTTGTGCTCGGGGTCGTCCTTGACGGTGATGAAGCGATTGAACCAGCCGAGCGCCGTGGAAAATTCACCGCTTTCCTTCTGCACCTCCTGCAGGAATGCCAGCGCCTCGGGCTTGGCCATCGCCTCCGTCACGGTCTCGCGCAGCTCCCGCGCCATGCGCAGGTCGCCATAGGCGCCGCGGAAGTCGAAGAAGATATCCGACAGGCGCACCGCCACGAAGCTCTTGCGGGCGATCCAGATGCCGATTTGCTCGCGCCACTGGCTGCGGGTCTTGCGCCACAGCGGATTGACCGCCATCACGTAGCCCTTGCACAGCGGCAGCCCCACGGCATCGAGGTCGCGGGTCATGCGCTCGGCCAGCTCCATGAAGTAGCCGTCGACGCGCCCGTGCTCCTCGTCCGGATAGTCGTCCAGGATGAAACCGTTGTCCTGGTCCGGATAAAGGAAATTCTCGCCGCGCCCGCCAGAGCCCATGATGATCAGGCAGAAATCGACCGGTGGTTCGCCCCAGCCCTCCTCGCGCATCTCTTCGATCTGGCCGTCCAGCACGCGTCGGTGGATGTCGCGGTTGACCTCCGAAATGAGCCGCTGGATTTCCGGCGCCGGCACGTTGTCGGAGATCAGCGCCTCCGCGACCTCGACCTGGGCGGCCTTCACTTCGCGCAGGCCCTCGACCGTGCCCTCGTGGGTCAGCCGCTCGATCAGGTCGACGGTCTGCTCCGCGGCGACCGCCAAGGCATCCTTGAGTCGAATCATGCCGAGCGGCCGCCTGTCGGCATCGACCACGGGCATGTGGCGCCAGCCATAACGGCGCATCGCTGCAATCGCCGTGTAGAGGTAATCGTCCTCGCGCACGCTTTGTACGGGTGCCGTCATGAAATCGCCGATTGGCTCATCGCCGCCTGTCGCCAGCGCAATGCGGCGTGTGACGTCCTGCTCGGTCACGATTCCCGAAAGCCGTCCGTCAGAGTCAGCAACAAGCGCGGAATTGGCCTCCGCCTCGATCATGGCTCTCAACAAAGCGTGAACATCGTCTTGAGGAGATAGAACAACGGGGTCCCGGCCATAGTAGTCGCGTACGAGTTGCGAGAAGATCTTCGTTTGCGACTGCATCGGCCATCCACCCGCGTGCTATCGGTTAGCCCTCTGAATTCCCGGCGAAAATACGCATGGCTTGATTCGCCGAGAACCGTATTCTAAAGGCTGTACGCGCACGGGTCACGGATTACAAGGCGCGCCAACCGCAGGAAATTTCAACAAAATTGATAAGTGCAACGAAGTTCAGCAGCAATTCCCGCGTTGTATTCGCGGAACGAAAATGCTATCCCCTTTGTTCACAAGAAGACCGCAAAAGCGGCGTTTAGCAGAGCGGGGAGACTTGTTGGGCGAACGGCTTGGTGAAAGTGTGCATTCGCCCGATAAAGATCCATCCGCAAACCGAGACGCCATCTACGCGGTCGCAGGCTGCAGGGGACAATTGTCCTGTGCAGCCCGTCGTTTGCAACTGAGGGGGCTGAAGGTTCGCTGAGGGACGCCGTGGCACGCCTCGTCGATTGCTCCGGTTTCACCATGCGGGCTGTAAGCAACAAGCTCTAGGCACACGCCGTAGAGACAAAAGGGAGGCAAAGCCTTGGAAGAAAAAGTCTATTGGCTGTTCGCCTTCGTTGCCCTGTATTGGATTTACTGCATATCCATGGGCTTCAAGGGCGCGAGGACAGCAAAGACGGCCAGCGACTATTTCATCGCCGGACGTAGTTTGGCCATGTGGGTGTTCGTGCTTGCCGCGACAGCCACATCGTTCTCCGGTTGGACCTTCATGGGTCACCCGGGCCTGATTTATCGTGACGGGTTCCAGTACGCCTACGCGTCGTTCTATGCGATTACGATTCCCTTCACCGGCGTGATGTTCCTGAAGCGCCAGTGGATGATCGGCAAGCGGTTCGGCTACGTGACCCCGGGCGAGATGCTTTCAGCGTACTTCCGGGGCGACGCCATCCGTATCCTGACGGTGATCGTGGCGCTGCTGTTCTCGGTCCCGTACCTGGGCGTTCAGCTCGGCGCGTCGGGCTTCCTGTTCAACGTGCTGACGGACGACCTGGTCTCCGAGAACTTCGGCATGTGGATCCTGTCGCTGGTGGTGCTGATCTACGTCGCCTCGGGCGGCCTGCGCGCGGTGGCCTATGTGGACACCCTGCAGTGCGTCCTGTTGGCCTTCGGCATCGTCGTGGTCGGTTTTATCGCCTACGACGCGCTGGGCGGCTGGGCGGCCTTCAATGGCTACATGGCCGAGCTTGGCGCGCAGCCGGAGCTTGGCAAGTGGGGTGCCACTCCTGACGGCCACAACGCCTACCTGGCCATTCCGGGCGTGATCCAGTTTACCGCCGGCCTGGGCGTGGAGACGCCGACAGGCGGGCTGTGGACGGGCATCATGGTGCTCACCTACATGTTTGCGCTCATGGGCATTCAGTCGGCCCCGGCGTTCACCATGTGGGCCTTCGGCAACACCAATCCGAAGCCCTTCGCCCCGCAGCAGGTTTGGGCGTCGTCCTTCGGCATCGGTGCAATCCTGTTCTTCTTCACCGCCGCACAGGGCATGGGCGCGCACTTCCTGGGCGCCAACCCCGCGGTGTCGGAGGCAGGCCTGGCCGTATCTTCGGTTCTGCCGGCGGATATCGTGCAGAAGCCGGACTCGATCGTGCCCAACTACATCAACCTGATGGCCGATGCCGCACCTTGGCTGGTTGGTCTGCTGGCCGTCTGCGCACTCGCAGCGATGCAGTCGACCGGCGCGGCGTACATGTCCACGGCGGGCTCCATGCTCACGCGTGACCTGTACAAGCGCTATCTGAAGCCGACGGCCAGCCATACCGAGCAGAAGCTGCTCGGGCGCATCGGCGTCGCGGTGATCGTGCTTGCTGCCTTGCTGGTGGCCACGTTCTCCAAGGACGCGCTGGTGCTGCTCGGCGGTCTGGCGGTGGCCTTCGGCTTCCAGATGTGGCCGGCGCTCGCGGCGGTGTGCTGGGTGCCGTGGATCACCCGTCAGGGTGCGACCCTTGGTTTGGCAGCAGGCCTGCTGGCCGTGATTTTCACGGAGAATTTCGGCCTGCAGCTTCTGAGCGCCATGGGGGTCGACGCCTGGGGCCGCTGGCCCTGGACGATCCACTCGGCCGGTTGGGGCATGATATTCAACCTGGGCATCTGCATCATCGTCTCGGCGATGACCCAGAACGACCAGGAGCGTGCCCACCGCATGGAGTACCACAACTTCCTGCGCGACCATGCCGGCCTCAGCGAGCACAAGCGCAAGTACGTGAAGCTCGCGTGGATCCTGACCCTGGCCTGGTTGTTCTTCGGCATCGGGCCGGGCGCGGTGATCGGCAACACGATCTTCGGTGCGCCGGACGCCGGTGTGGATGGCTGGACCTTCGGGATCCCGTCGATCTGGGCCTGGCAGATCCTGTTCTGGGCCCTGGGCGTCGGCATGATGTGGTTCCTGGCCTACTTCATGGAGATGTCCACGGTTCCGACCAAGGAGATCGAAGTTCTGGTCGAGGATATCGGCGACGTCGTGCCGGAGAAGGCAGGACGCTGACCGGTCTTCGCGACCGCGACGAAAAAGCGGGGGAAGGGCTTGTCCCTTCCCCCGTTTTCTTTGTAGGAAATGCTTTGCCCAAAATGCCTTGCGCAAGGGCGGTGGGCCGGCGGACAACGCGAAACGAGCAACTGGCAGAGACGGCCGACGATGGCGGAATTTTTCACAGAGGACTATGCCCTCGCCTGGGCTGCCATCCTGGGCATTGCGCTGTTTTTTCCGGTGCGTCAGCTTATCTGGGCGCTCTACGTGCGACGGGCTGAGAGCCGTGAATCCGGAGAGGTTAGCGAAGAGCAGCGCCAGAGCCTGCGTAAGCGCGCGGGCTTCACGGCGGCGCTGGTGGTCTTCCTTTTCGCCGTGCTCTACACGAACCACCTGTTCAAGGGCGCGCCATGAACGAAAGAATCGTCCGGCGATTCATCAACATCGCGGCCATTGCGTTGGTGCTCGGCATGCTGGGCACGTTGATCTTCGCCCCCTACGTCGGCAACGAGCCGGGCGATTACGAGGTCAAGCAGGGCGACATTCGGCTGACCGAGGGCAGCTACGAGGAAGCGATCGAATCCTTCAACAAGGCGCTTGAGATTCAGCCCAACCACCGCGGGGCGCTGATGGGCCGCGCGGTCGCCTATATCGAGATGGGCGAGGTCGACAAGGCCGAGGCCGAGCTCGACTATCTGATCGACTACCTGGAACGCAACGTGGACCAGGAAGACGCCACCGGCGTGGGAGTGCTGGCCGCGGCCTATGCCAACCGCGGCGTCATCAAGGACCGGCAGGGCCGCCACGAAGAGGCGCTGGCCGATTACATCGAAGCGATCAGGATCGACGAGGGCGCACTTGCCGGCCCCTCGATCTTCGACGAGATCATCTACGGCTACCAGGCGACCTCGGTTCGCGACCGGGCCGAATACATCGCCAAGGAATTGCAGAAGCCGGAAGACGAGCGGCTGCTCAGGCTGCCGCCGCTGGACGAAGAACAACGCACCTACAAGCCTTGAGCCAGGCGACTTCAGGTGTTCCGGCGCCGCGGCGGCTCAGCTGAAGCGCACCACGCCCAATACGTCTTGGAACAGCACCAGGAAGAAGAAGGTCGCCGCGATGCAGCCGAACAGCAGGCGCACGAAATCCGTGTTGCCCTCCTCGTCGCGGTAGCGAATGCCGTTGATCGCGATGAAGGCGGTGACAACCAGAAAGATCGTGTTGACGAGCGGTTCCAGTTCGCCGGCGAATTCAAACATGGTTCGGGAGACTATCCGCGAGCCCATGGCGGCTCAAGCGGCTTGACGCGCCGGTGTCGCATTTCCCCATCATGCAGGGCTCGGGACCTGCAGCTTACGATCCGCGAAGGTCCGTAGGCGTCGCCTTGATGTCGGCTTCCGGCTGCGGCTCGTCCTCGAAATAGGGCGGCAGAATGGAGCTCGTGGGCTCGGTCACGTAGTGGCTGGTGATGACGCCCCCACCCACGATTCCGATGACCAGCGTCGCCGCGACGATGAAGCGGCGAACGCCCGCCGGCAGGGTCGTGGCATAATCGTCGTCGTAGCGGTGGTAGGACGGGTCCTGATCGTCGATGCCGCCCAGTTCGGCTGCTTGAACAATGCGCCGGGCATAGTGCCGGGCCCAGGCCGGCACCTTGTCCTCCACCATGTAGGTGTAGAAAATGGTGTTGTGCAGCGACTTGGGCATCTCCTCGCCGTGCCAGGAGTGATAGGCGAGCTGTAGAAGCTGGAATTCCCCGATCTGCAGGTAGTTGGCGGCGCGGGCGACTTCAGAGCGTTCCGGGTTTTCGTCGCGTTCCGGATGGAAGAACGTGTTGTACCAGCCCATGCGCCACACCTCCGATTGGGGTTCCTTAGGACAATAATGAGCGCCGGGTTGATTGCAAGGCGACGTCGCCAGATCGTGAAGGGGCAAGGCGGCTGGGATTCTCGGCAAGCGCGTCCATGGCCGCAGCGAATAATGCGTCGTCGACCTGCACGCCGTCGACGCTTCGGCCCAGGTAGGAAAGGCACAGGTTGACCGCACGCATCGGTGCGGCGAGCTGTGCGCGCAACAAAGTCAGCGCGTCCCTGCCCGCAGCACGATCGGCCGCCGGTCGGCCGGCGAGCCCCGACAGCGTCAGGGGCGAGGCCATTCCCACCGCCTCGATCAAGTCGAAAGCCACGATGTTGTGCTGAGCGCTCAGAAACTTCGGGCCCAGAATCTGCGGGGCCATGCCGCGCTCCGGCGCGTGACGCGCGAGAATGCGTTCGCAGGCATGAATGTAGAAGGCGAGAAAGGCGTTGTCGCGCTCGAACAGGCTGGCCGCGTTGTGCACATTGCGGCGCGCCGTCAGTCCGCCGCGCCCGTCGGGCTGCACCCAGACTTCGCGGCCGAAGGCGCAGCCGCCGGCGAGGCTTTCCGGCTCAGGCAGCGCGAATTCCTCGGGCGCAAAGACAAAGACGTCGCTGTCCAGCCAGAAGACCCTGCTCCACCCCTGGTCCAGCAATTCGGCCATCCACAGCAGGCGGGCCAGATCGCTGAGCACCACCCGGTGATCGCCGAACTTCTCCCAGGCCCAGGCGGGAATGGGGCGAAACAGTTCGTCCTCGAGCAAGCGATAGGCATGGCCCTGAGTCGCCGCCCAGCTTTCCACGCTGTCAAGGCAGCGGCGGATCACCGACGGGGGATCGGGTCGCGTGGCCTGCAGGACCAAAGTCTGGGCGGGCGTCTCGGCTCTCATGACTCGCCACTCTCGCCCCTGTCCACACGCAATGACAAGTCGTCGCCGACGCACCGTTTGCGCTTTGGGCAATCGCCCCGCGGCCTCGGCGAATTTCCTGGCTTGCAAGTTGGCGCTGGCTTCGGCCACCCTTTCCACGGGATTGGGAGAGGGGGAAGCACAAGGGGCCAATGGCGGAGACCGCGGTAAAACGAAATCCGCGCCGCGGAGCGACCACGGGTGGGCTATTGCTCGCCCTGACGCTCGCGTTGACGGCGTGCAGCGATGGGCCGGCGGAAGGCGATCCCACGGCAATGGCTTGCCGCAAGGTCGAGCTCGTGGACCGCGAAACCGGAGAAACCGTGCGCGGTGTCGAGGACTTGGCTGCGGACCCGGCAACGGGTTTGCTCTTCCTCGCGGCGCTGGACCGCTGGTCCCTGGCGGATGCGATGAGCGCCGAGGCCAAAAGCCTGCCGCGCGGGGCGCTCTACACCGTGCCTGCCGAGGCGCTGGTTCGCGCCGAAGCGCCGCTGGTCGTCAGCGACGCGGCGCGGGAAACCGCCATGATGGGCAGCTTCCATCCGCACGGGCTCGACCTCCATCGCTCGGGCGGCGAGGCTACGCTCGCGGTCATCAACCGGGCCTACCGGCCGGGCGGCCTCAGCCAGAGAGAAGCCTGGATCGCGGATCCCGCCATCGAGGTCTTCACCTACCGCGACGGGGCCCTCTCGCACCAAAGCTCGATCAGGCATCCACGAGTCTGCCGCCCCAACGACGTGGCGATCCTCACACCCCGGCGCTTCGCCGTCAGCAACGACCACGGCTGCGATGCAGTGCCCGACTGGCTGGAGGACCTGCTGGGTCTGGGCCGTGCGACGGTCGTCGAGCTGAACGTCGAGGGCTGGCCCGAGATCGCCGCAAAGGTTCTCGCCCAGAATATCGGCTTCGCCAATGGCCTGGCCGCAGGCGATGACGGTCGGCTTTACGTGGCGGCGACGCGGGAAAAGGCTATCCGCATCTACCAGGGCGGCCGCGGCGATACCGAAAACAGGACCCGGAAGACGCTGCGAAGGCTGCGGCTCGAAATGGGTCCGGACAACATGTCACGCACACCCGACGGCCGTCTGCTGGTGGCCGGGCACCCGTCCCTGCTGTCGCTCGCGCTCTACCGCTACCGGTGGTTCGGACGCGATCGTGCGCCGACGCGAATCGTCGCGATGGATCCGGGCGGCCGGCGCGAGGTCCTGGTCGACCATCCCGAGGGCGAGGTGCTGTCGGCCGCCACCTCGGCCGTTGTGCTCGGTGACCACCTCTTCGCCGGCTCGGTCACGGACAGCGGCGTGATGGCCTGTGATCTGCAACAGCGGCCCGCCTCTGCTGACTGAGCGCGGCGAACCGCGCGGCTCAAGCCGCCCGCTCGCCAGGCGAATTTGGCGCTGGCGGGCGGCGCATGGCCAGCAGCGCCGGCAGCGCGATCAGGTCGGTCACCACGATATAGCAAACCGCGATCGTCAAGAGCGCGCCCATGCTGCTCATGCCCGGGTGCTCGGCCAGCATCAGGCTTCCGAAAGCGGCAAGCGTGGTCAACACGGAAAGCAGCACGCTGCGCGGCGTACTGCTGGCGAGAACGGAGGCGGCCGCGCCTTCCTGGCGCCATCGCAGCACGAGGTGAATGCCGCTGCTCACCACAAGGCCCATCAGCAACGGCAGCACGATGATGTTGGCGAAATTCAGCGACATCCCGAGAAGCGAGGCCGTCGCCAGGGTCAACACCGCCGCCGCCGGCAGCGGGGCGATGGCGAAGGCCACATCCACCGGACGCCTGAGCGCCAGGGCCAGCAGTGCCAGCATGCCGACTGCTGCGATGCCGGTGGCAACCACAAAGGCCTCCAGCACCACCGCCGAAGCCTTGTCGATGACCACGGGAACGCCGGTCGCCTTCGGCGTGATCGCCTGCGCGGCGGCGGCGAAGGACCGTAGTTCCTGGTTGCTGCGGATAACGCCTTGCGGCCGCACTTCCAGGCGCTGGCGCCCGTCCTCCGCCACCCAGCGGGTCTGCAGGTCCTCCGGCAGGTCTTCGCGCCCGAAGGGCTCGACTGCCAGGATCTGATCGAGCAACCCGAACAGCTGCGGCAGATAGACCGTCCAGCGCTCCTCCAACTCCGCCGCCTGCGCCGCACTGCGCATCTCGAACAGCGCGGTGCGCAGCAGAACCGCTTGCGGACCCACGGCATCCTGGCGGAGCGCCAAGGCATTCAAGGCCTCGCGCATGCGCTCGAGCGCGGCCAAGCGTGCGTCTGTGTCCAGGGGTTCGCCGCTTGGCTGCTGCGCCAGAATGGGCGCCAGGAAGAAGCTGGCGTCGGCGATCAACGAGACCTTTCGCTCTTGCGCGGACGGCACGAAGCTGGCGATACGGCGCACGCCGCCCACCTCCGGCACGCCCTCGAAGCGCGCGGCCAGTCTTTGCGCCTCCTCCTCGCCGGCCGCCAGCACCTGAACGACGTAGGGCGTGCTGCGCGGGTCGTCGGCCAGTTCCTCGAAGACCAGCATCGCCTCGCTGTCGGGATCGCGCAGGTTCATCGGATTGAAGTCGAAGCCGATCTGCGCGGCCCGGAAACTCCCGATTACACAGAGAGCCGCGACGACAACGAGCACGCCGAAGCGGTGACGCACGATACTGGCCGTCAGCGCGCCTTCCCTGCCGACCACGCGCACCCGCCGGCGGCGCCAACCGAGATAGCCGACGAGAGCCGGCATCACGGTCAGGCTGGCGACCGCGGCAACGAACATGCCGATGGCGGAGATGAGCCCGAGCTCCGCCAGTCCGAGGTAGTCCGTCGGCCAGAACGAGAGAAAACCGACAGCCGCACAAAGAGCAGACAGCAGGATCGCGCAGCCTGTCCCACGGCCGGCTTCGGTCACTCCGGCCTCGCCCCTGTCGTTCGCCTCACGCATCCGCAGGACGAAGTGGATCGCGAAGTCGATGCCGAGCCCGACGAACAGCACCGCAAAGGCCACGGATATGATGTTCAGGTTACCGACCAGAACGGCGGCCGCCCCGGCGGTCCACACAAGGCCTAAGATGAGGGTGGTCAGGCTGGCCAGAATCAGCCTTACCGAGCCCAGCCCGATCACCAGGATGACGGCGACCGCGCCCAACGAAAGCAGCCCTGCCTGCAGGCCGCTGCGCTCCACGGTCTCCAGCTCCGCGTGTTCGATGAGCGCCTCGCCGGTCAGCCGAACTCCCCCGCCGCCGGGCATCGCTTCGACCAGCCTGGCAGCGGCGCGCAGGTCATCGATGGCGGCGGCGGCCGGCTTCAGACGACTGAAATCCAGTCTCGGCTGGACGATCAGAAAGCGGCGGGTGTCCGCCGCACGCTCCGGCCGTGCGGCAAGCAGCGATTGCCAGGAAAGATTCCGTGCATCGCCGTTGCGCAGCGCCTTGGCCGACGCCGTCATCTCGGCCAGCAAGGCCGCCAGGCCGTGCGAGGGCATATCTCCAGCCTCGGCCCGGCCCGCCAGTTCGACGATGTCCGCGAGACCGTGGAGATTGGGCGCGCGCGAGAGCGTGGCGAGCAGCGGCTCCGCCGAGGCGAGGTTATCGACGAATTGACCGAGTTCCTCTTCGCTCAAATAGAGCAGCGCGTGACGCCGGAAGAATGGACCGTCCGGCCGGTAGATTGCACGAACGCTCGCGGCCTCGTCGAGCCGCTCGTAAAGCGCTTCGACGAGAATATCGGCGCGCTCGGGCGTGGCGGCGTCGACGACCGCAACAATGGTATCGTCCAGTTCCGGAAAGGCGGAGTCGAGGGCCTTGGCGTGCTGCCGGAACGGCAGGTCAGGCGACAGCATGTCGACGGTGTTGGTTGAGATACCGAGGCGCAGCACGACGGCCAGGATCGCCAGCAGCGTCACCAGTCCGGCAACCGCCAGTACCCGCCCCCGGCGGCGAAAGCTCATTGCCGTCCAGGATGCGAGAAGGCGCGGACATATCCCGTCGTCGCCGAGCGGCATCAGCTTGTGTGCCCCCGCTTGCGTTCACATCTTAGATAAATGCGCGTACCACGCATTGATGATATCTGGATTCGGGACCGGCGCGATAGCCGAGGGCCTCTCGCACAGTAACGAGGAGGTGAGACCAGCCACATGCGACCCATCACCGGCATCATTTCGACCTTCGTGTTGGCCTTCGCCCTGACGCTTAGCATACCTGCGGCGGCAGAGGCCCCCAGGGAAGCGGCAAAGCCCGTCGAGCGGCTCAACGAAACGCTGCTTGAAACCATGAAGAATGCCCAAGAACTCGGATACGAGGGACGGCGCGAGAAACTTGCGCCGGTGCTGCGCGACATCTTCGATTTCGCCTTCATGGCGCGTGTGTCGGTCGGCCGCCACTGGCAGGACCTGAGCGAGGCCGAACGCGAGACGCTGATCGAGGAGTTCTCGCAGATGAGCATCGCCACCTACGCCGCGCGCTTCGCCGGCTACAGCGGCCAGAGCTTCGAGGTGAGCGAGCCGCGCGAAGGCCCGCGCGACTCCATCCTCGTGCCCTCGCATCTGCGCAAACCGAACGGCGAGATCATCGAACTCGACTATCTGGTGCGCGGCAACGGCGAGGACTGGCAGATCATAGACGTTTTCCTGAAGGGCAGCTTCTCCGAGCTCGCGACGAAACGCGCGGAATACACCAGCGTGATCAAGCGCGCCGGCTTCGACAAGCTGATCTCTCACCTGGACGATAAGCAGGCCAAGCTGCGATCGGCGTCCAAGCAATAGCCCGTGGCCGGACGATCTTCGGCCGCCGTTTTCCCGGAGGCCGATTTTTCGCAATGGTCATGAATGATATTCTGGGTGATCGCCGGGAACGATTGCCTGGGAAATGGCCGGTCGCCGCAACCGGGATAAAGCAATGACAGGCGTCGAGTGGAGACAGGCCCTCGGAGGGCTCGGCCGCAAGCCCCTGGAGCCTCGGCCATGACATTGACCGCCGAAACCGACGCCGCCTCGCCGGTCGCATCGCCGACGCGCCCTCCGCATCCGCTGGTAGGCGCGAATGTTTCGACGCTGGTGCGCCTGGTGGCGGAAAACGGTTGGCCATCGCGGCGCTTCATGCCGGACTTGGCGCTCGCCGGGTTGTCTGCGCTGGTTCGCGCCCCGGCCTCGGCGCTGGAGGCGGGCTACATGGCGCTGGGGCGCGAGGCGGGCGGCGAACGCCCGCCGGTTTTTATTGTTGGCCACTGGCGCAGCGGAACAACGCATCTCTTCAATCTGCTCAGCGGCGGCGGCGATGTTGCCTACGCGACACCCGTATCCGTGGGACTGCCCTGGGATTTCGTCCTGCTTGGCCGGGCGCTCGCACCGCTTCTGAATCGCGCCATTCCCGCAGGCCGCGGGATCGACGCCATGGCCGTGACCCCGGAGTCGCCGCAGGAAGACGAACTGGCGCTGGCCAGCATGACGCGCCCGTCCTACTACCACGGCATCTACTTTCCACGGCATTTCGCCAGGCATATGGCGGCAGGCCTCTTTTTCGACGGCTGCGACGCGCGCGCCCGCGCGCGGTGGCAAAAGGCCCTTCATGGCTTTACCGAGAAGATCGCGCGGCGCCATCCCGGCCGCCAGATCCTGGTCAAGAATCCCGCTCACAGCGCCAAGATCGACGCCATCCGGGAAATCTGGCCGGAAGCGCGATTCATTCATGTTGTGCGCGATCCACACGCCGTCCTGGTCTCGACGCGGCGCATGTTTGCCGACCTGCTGGACATGCTGGCCCTGCAGGACCACGACCCGGCGGAAGTGGAGCGCGCGATCGTGGCCGCCTATCCGCGGATGATGGACAAGCTGGCCGCAGACGCCGAATCGCTGCCGGAGGAATGCTTCGCCGAGGTGCGCTTCGAGGACCTCGAGCAAGACCCGCTGGCGGAGGTGGCCCGGCTCGCGCCCTTCATCGATCCGCATCGTCCCGAAGACATTCTGCGCGGCGCCGAGCGGCATATGGCGCAGGTGGCCGGATACGAAAAGCGCACGCGCGCCATCGATCCCGAGGTGGCCGCTACGGTCGGCGCGCACTGGGCCGCGCAGCTCGAGCGCTGGAACTACCCGCGCCGCGACAAGATAGCCTCAAATGAAGGATTTTAGAGACAAAAAGCCGGAAAGTTTGTTGGGAAAAGTTACAAAAACCACAAGCAATATCAGTCTTTTTCAATCACATGTTGTTCATTTGCCGTCGGTTTCGTTATAGCTTGGAATGGGAAATGAGGCATGGTGGTGGGATTGAGAGAAGAGGTTATCTCTTGAAGACCGTCTTGAATTACGAAGAACCGGTGGCAAAGCCGGCTCTGCGGGTGGTGCTCGCCAATCCGCGGGGGTTTTGCGCCGGCGTCGAGCGGGCGATCGAGATCGTCGAACGGGCGCTCCGGCTTTATGGACCGCCGATCTACGTGCGCCACGAGATCGTCCACAACAAGCATGTTGTCCGCTCGCTGGAGGCGAAGGGCGCGCGCTTCGTCGAGACGCTGGACGAGATACCCGCCGGCGCAGTGACGATCTTCAGCGCCCACGGCGTCGCCAGCCGCGTCGTGGACGAAGCGGAAAAGAAGAGCCTGCAGGTGATCGACGCCACCTGCCCTCTCGTCGCGAAGGTGCACAAGGAAGGCCGGCGGCAAACCGAGAAAGGCCGGGAGGTCGTGCTGATCGGCCATCGCGGACACCCGGAAGTCGAAGGCACGCTCGGCCAGATCGACGGCACCGTGCACTTGGTGAGCACGGTCGCCGACGCCGAGGCGCTTGACCCCGCCGATCCCGATGCGCTGGCGTATGTCACGCAAACGACTCTGAGCGTTGACGACACGCGGGAAATCATTGAGGTTTTGCGGCGGCGGTTCCCCGCGATCGTCGGGCCCGATCTGCGCAACATCTGCTATGCCACGCAGAACCGCCAGAACGCCGTCAGGGGCCTGGCTGACGAGGTGGACGTCATCCTTGTGGTCGGCGCGAACAACAGTTCCAATTCCAACCGGCTGAGGGAGATAGCGGAAGCCTGCGGGCGCCCTTCCTATCTCGTCGCCGACGCCGGCGCCGTGAACCTGGACTGGCTGGGTGAGGCCGCGAGCGTAGGCATCACCGCCGGGGCCTCGGCTCCGGAGGTCCTGGTCGAGGAGATCATTGGCCTGCTGGCCGAAAATTACGCCGTCGACGTGGAAACGTTGAGCGGCATCGAAGAGAGGGTTCATTTCCGTCTGCCGGCCGATCTGGAAGACGTCAGCTGAGACAAGGAGGATTCATGGCCATTCCCGTTGGCCAGCAAGCCCGCATCGCCTCGTACATCATGCGCCAGCGCCTCGCCGGCCGACGGCGCTATCCGCTGGTGCTCATGCTGGAGCCGCTGTTCCAGTGCAACCTGGCCTGCCCCGGCTGCGGCAAGATCGACTATCCGAAGGAGATCCTGCAGCGCCGGCTGTCCGTCGAGGAATGCGTCGCGGCGGCGGAGGAATGCGGAGCGCCGGTGGTTTCGATCCCCGGCGGAGAGCCGCTGATCCACAAGGAAATCGACCAGATCGTCGCCGAGCTCATCAAACGCAAGCGTTACATCTATCTCTGCACCAACGCGCTGCTTCTGGAAAAGAAAATGCATCTTTTCCAGCCCAGCAAGTATCTCGTCTTCTCGGTGCACCTCGACGGTCTCGGCGACGAGCATGACAAGGCCGTCGACCAAAGCGGCGTGTTCGACAAGGCGGTGGCCGCTATTCGCAGCGCCTTGGACAGGGGCTTCCGCGTCACCATCAATTGCACCCTCTTCAACAATGCCGAGCCTGAGCGCGTCGCCGAGTTTCTGGACTTCGCCAGCGAGATCGGGGTCGAGGGCGTGACCATTTCACCCGGTTATGCCTACGAGCGCGCGCCCGACCAGGAGCACTTCCTGACCCGCGCGGAAACCAAAAACCTGTTCCGCGACGTGTTTCGGCTGGGCAAGGATCGGAACTGGCGCTTCTGCCAATCCAGCCTTTTCCTGGACTTCCTGGCCGGCAACCAGCGCTATACCTGCGTGCCGTGGAGCAATCCGACGCGCAACATCTTCGGCTGGCAGCGTCCCTGCTATCTGCTGAACGAGGGCTACGCGAGCAGCTTTCGCGAGCTCATGGAGGAGACGGACTGGGAAAGCTACGGCACGGGCAACTACGA
Source organism: Rhodovibrionaceae bacterium (assembly GCA_033722755.1). Classification (GTDB taxonomy): domain Bacteria; phylum Pseudomonadota; class Alphaproteobacteria; order Kiloniellales; family Rhodovibrionaceae; genus JAWVYK01. The sequence continues at coordinate 21,966 of JAWVYK010000012.1, forward strand.
GAAGTGCGCCAACTGCATGGTCCATTGCGGCTACGAAGGGGCGGCGGCCGAGGATGCCATTCGCAACCCGCTGAAAGCCCTCCTGGTTTCGCTTCGCGGCGTGCGCACCGAGGGCGAGATGGCGCCGGAAATCCCGCTCGACCGCCAGCGTCCGGCCGAATACCGCTCTCCGGTTCCCGTTGCCTCCCGCGACGAGGCGCCGAAGCAGCCGTCGGCCAAGCCCGAGCCGGCCCTTGCACCGGCGGCCTCCGAGGCCGAGGGCGACGGGCGCAAGGCCTTAGGGAATTGACAACTCCGATACGCCGAAACTCCACAGGAGCCATTGGAAGCGGCGCGAACGCGAACAAAGGGATGGATGTGTGACGATGAGCAAGACGCCGCTGTTGGACGGGGTGAGTTGCCCTGAGGATTTGCGCGCTCTGTCGGAGGGCGAGTTGCGTCAGCTGGCGGACGAACTGCGCACGGAGATGGTGGACGCGGTTTCGGTGACGGGGGGCCATCTGGGTGCGGGACTTGGTGTGGTAGAGCTGACGGTTGCGCTGCACTACGTCTTCGACACGCCCTCGGACCGTCTGATTTGGGATGTCGGCCACCAGTGCTATCCGCACAAGATCCTGACCGAG
>JAWVYK010000013.1:0-22394 GCA_033722755.1 Rhodovibrionaceae bacterium
AAGCCGGCGCCCTGGTTGCGCGGACGCGTCTCGTCCACCCAGACATGGATCGGCAGGCCCTTGTCATGCGCCAGGAACATGGGCGCCAGCGCCGTGCCCCAGTCGACGGTGGCCAGCCAGCCGGCATTGCAGTGCGTGAGTACGTTGAGCGGCCCGTCCCCCTGCTTGGCGGCGTATGCCTTCTCGAAAAGCGCCAGGGCGTGCTCGCCGATGCGCTTGTTGGTGCGCGCGTCCTCGTCGCAGATTTCCGCGGCGCGGGCAAAGGCCGCGGCCGCGCGTGCCTCCACCGGCAAGGGCCGGACCGTGTGGACCACGTCGTCCAGTGCCCAGCGCAGGTTGACCGCGGTCGGGCGGGTCGCCAGCAGCTTCGCGCGTGCCTCTTCCAGTGCGGCATCCGACGCATTCACGCGCAGCGCCAGCGCCAGGCCGTAGGCCGCTGTCGCACCAATCAGCGGCGCCCCGCGCACCAGCATCGCCCGGATGGCGTGGGCGGCATCCTCCATCGTCTCCAGCCGCTTCGTCTCGAACACGTGCGGCAGCTTCGTCTGGTCGATGATCTCCACGACGCCATCGTCGGCACTCTGCCAGATGGAGCGGTAATGAATGCCTGCGACCTTCATCTCTCTAATCCTTCAGTACGCGCCCGGCCACGGCGTCGAGCCGGGCCACCGCCTCTGGGTCGCGCGCAGCCGGCTGGGTGATCAGCGCCGCATCCAGCGCGTGATGGCACCCTGCGCCGCAAGCCTGGCGCCGGCCGGAAAGGCGCGGCACCGCCCGCCGGACCAGCGCGCGGGCCTTGTCGGCGTTGGCCAGGAGCACGCGCACGACCTCGTCCACCGTGACATGCTCGTGGCCTTCGTGCCAGCAGTCGTAGTCCGTGACCATCGCCACGGAGGCGTAGCAGAGCTCCGCCTCGCGGGCGAGCTTGGCCTCCGGCATGTTGGTCATGCCAATGACGTCGCAGCCCCACTGCCGGTAAAGGTTCGACTCCGCCAGCGTCGAGAACTGCGGGCCTTCCATCACCATGTAGGTGCCGCCGCGCTGATGTGGAATAGACAGCTCCGCTGCCGCCGCCGCGATTTCCCCGCCCAGCCTGCTGCAAACCGGGTGCGCCATCGACACATGCGCCACCAGCCCGCGGCCGAAGAAGCTCTTCTCGCGCGCGAAGGTGCGGTCGATGAACTGGTCGACGATCACGAAGGTGCCGGGGGGCAGTTCCTCCTTGAGCGAGCCCACCGCGCTCATGGACACGATCTCGGTCACCCCGGCGCGCTTCAGGGCATCGATATTGGCCCGGAAGTTGAGCCCGCTGGGCGGAATGCGGTGGCCGCGGCCGTGACGCGGCAGGAAAACCACCGGCTGTCCGTCCAGCTTGCCGAACAGCAATTCGTCCGACGGCTCGCCGAAGGGGCTGTCCACCTTGCGCCACTCGGTCTCGGCCAGTCCCTCGATGTCGTATATGCCGCTGCCGCCGATGATGCCGACGACCGGCGGCGTGGCGTCGGCCTTGCCCGTGCTGTCATCCCTCATGCGCGATGCACGCCCCTGCCAGTTGGTCACCCGCACCTCCCGTTTAGCCAAACGAACCCGGCCTTCCAAGGAGAAGGTGGCACGAATATGCGATCGCGCTGTCCCGGCATTGTCCTTTGACAGCGCAAGCGCGAGTCCCAAAGCTAGGCCGGCGCCGGCTCGATAACCGGTCACACCCTTGCAGAGGCCCGAAAGGAAGTGCCGCCATGTTCAGACAGATTCGCACCGTCGTCCCGGCCGCCATGATCGTCTTCGCCCTGTTCGCGGCGCTCGGCGCCCCGCAGGTGCAGGCCGAAGACCCGGTTGCCAAGGTTACGGCGCTCACCGGTACCGTCACGGCTCTGCGCGGCGGCAAGGCGGTGCTTCTGGTGCGCGAAGCCGCCGTCTTCCGCGCCGACAAGATTTTCACCTATCACGATGCGCGCGTGAAGCTGCGCTTCGCCGACGGCACCGTCGTCGCCGTGGGCGCGGACAGCCGCCTGATCGTCGTCGAGTACCTGGACGAGGGCTCCACGGCACAACGCGTGCTGGATCTGGTGCAGGGCATCCTGCGCGCCACCGTCTCCGCAGTGCGCGGCGAAGAGCGCTTCGACATCCGCACGCGCACCGCCGTGGCTTCGGCGCGCTCCACCGACTGGATGGTCGAGGCCAAGGCCGACACCTCCGCCGTCTTCGTCATCGAAGGCCGGGTCGCGGTGGAGAGCCGCGCGGCCGTGGCGGGCGAGGTCGTGCTGGGGCCCGGCGAGGGCACCGACGTCGCCACGGGGCAAGCGCCCAAGGCGCCGGTGGAATGGGGTCAGCCGCGCGTCGACGACTTCCTCGCCCGCACGACGGTCAGATGAGGGACCGGCGGCCGGTGCCTATCGGCGCGCGCCGGCGCAACTTCGTGGCGGCGGCGCTGGCACTGCTCCTGGCCGGCCTCTTCGCCTCGCTCGGCCAGTTGCCATGGGTGCAGAACCTCGAGGCCGAGACCATCCGCTGGCGCTATCTCGCGCGCGGCCCGCTGGAGCCGGGGCCGCAAACCGTCCTGTTGGAGATCGACGAGGCCACCCTGGCTGCCCTGGGGCGCTGGCCGGTGCCGCGCGACCGCCTTGCCGACGTGATTGCCTGGCTGGACGAGGCCGGTGCGAGCGCGATTGTCTTCGACCTCCTGTTCCTGGAGCGGCAGTCGCCTTATGGACAGGCCGTCGCGCAGCAGCTCGAGGCGCTGTTCAAGCGCCTGCGCTCGGAGGACCCCGAAGCCGCGCGCCTCATCGCCGGGCTCCTGGAAACCTCGCGCCCCGACCGCGCCTTCCGCACGGCCATCGCACAGGCCGAAACCGTGGTGCTGCCCTTCGCCTTCGAGTTCTCGCCGCAGCCCTCTGAGCCCGCCGCGCCGCACGCGGTGCGCCAGAACGCCTATCGAAGCTACGTTCGGCCGGCCGGCGCCGACGCTGGGCAAGCGCCGCGCGCGCTCGGCCTCAACGCGCCGCCCGAAGAGCTGGCGCAGGCCGCCGCCGGGTTGGGCCCCGTCAACGGCTTTCTTGCCGGCGACGGTGCCCTGCGACACGCGCCGGCGGTGATCACCTTCGGCGAGGAGCACTATCCGGCGCTTTCGGTGGAAGCGCTTCGCATTCACCTCGGCCTGCCGCGAGACGCAGTCAGTCTGAGATTCGGCGAGAGCCTGGAGCTGGGGCCGATCAGCGTGCCGCTGGACGCCGCCAGCCGGATTGGCGTCAACTATCTGGGGCCGTCGGGCAGTTTCCCGCGCCACTCCCTCGCCGCGGTGCTCAGCGGGGAAGCGGCTCCCCAGTCCTTCAACGGCCGTATCGTCATCGTCGGCGGCCGCGCGGCCGGCACCGGCGAGACCTTCGCCACGCCCTATACGCAGAACCTGCCAAGCGCCGAGTTCCACGCCACGGCGATCGACAACATGCTTCATGGCCGCGTGTTGCGCGCCGGCCCGGCGGTGCAGGCCGCCGACATCTCGGCGATAGTTTTGGCCGGGCTTGCCGCCGGTTTGGTGGGCGGCGCGCTGCCGATGGGCGGGGCGCTCTTGCTCGGCTTGGGCCTGATCGCGGGCTGGGCGGCGATCGCTTTCTTCGCGTTCACCGCCTCCGGCTGGATGCTGAGCGGCGCGGCGCCTGCCGTCGCCGTGTTGGCCGGGCTTACCTGGGCACGCGCCGCGCGCGCCGTGGATGAACGTGCGCGGCGCCGCCGCTTCGAGCGCGAACGGCGCAATCTCAGCCGCTACTTCTCGCCCCAGATCGCCGAGGCGCTGGCGGGGCGCGATGAGCCCTATAGCCTTGAGCGCGAGCAAATGGCCGCCGTGATGTTCGTCGACATTCGCGGTTTTACGGCCATGGCAGAGGGCTTGCCGCCGGAGGACGCCATCGCCCTGCTGCGCCGCTTCCACGCGCAGGTCGAGGAGACGGTCTTCGCCGAGGGCGGGACGCTGGACAAGTATCTGGGCGACGGCGCCATGGCCACCTTCGGCGTACCGGAGGCCCGCGGCGACGACGCACTTGCCGCCCTGCGCGCCGCCCGCCGGCTGTCGGAGGCCATCACGGCGGATAACGCCGGGGACGAGACGATGGAGATCGGCATTGGCCTGCACCACGGGCCTGTCCTGATGGGCAACGTGGGCGCCGAGCGACGGCTGGAGTTCACCGTGGTGGGCGACACCGTCAATGTGGCCAGCCGGCTGGAAGCCTTGACCAAGGAGCTCGGCGTCAGGGTCGTGGCCTCCGATGCGCTGGTTTCCCGCGCCCGGGCGACGGCCGATGAGGCCGGCGCAAACGCCGCGCCAGATGATCCGCGGCTTCTGGCCGCGCTGCGCCGCTTGCCGGAACGCCGGCTGCGCGGCCGTCGCCAATCCATGGACCTCTGGACGCTCGACTGAATGGCAGAGCCCAATAAAGAAAGGGCGGCGGAAGGTATCCGCCGCCCCTGTATCAGGATTGATCTGGCCGTCTTCCGGCAGGATCCGGCCTAGTGGATATCCTTCCAGATCTTCTTCTTCAAGGCGTAGGTCAACCCGGTAAAGACCAGCAGGAACAGGATCACCTTCATGCCCATCTGCTTGCGCTCCTCCAGGTGCGGCTCGGCCGCCCACATCAGGAAGTGCGAGACGTCCTGCGCCATCTGCTCCGGCGTCGCCTCGGTCCCGTCGGCGTAGTCGACGCTGCCTTCGTAGAGGAGCTGCGGCATGGCGATCTGCCCGCCCGGGAAATACTTGTTGTAGTACTGGCCGGCGCCCAATTCCATGTCCGCCGGCGGGTCCTCGTAACCGATCAGAAGCGCGGTCAGATAATCGGGTCCGTGCGCGCGCGCCTGGGCGATCACCGAGAGATCAGGCGGATAAGCGCCGTTGTTGGCCGCACGCGCCGCCTGCTCGTTGGCAAACGGCTCGGGAAAGCGGTCCGACGGCCGCGCCTCGCGATCGAACATCTGCCCGGCATCGTTGGGCCCGTCGGTCACGGTGAACTGCGAAGCGAAGGCCTTCACCTCTTCTTCGGAGTATCCGATGTCCTTGAGATTGCGGAACGCCACGTATTTCAGGCCGTGACAGGACGCGCAAACTTCGACGTAGACCTGCAGCCCGCGTTGCGCGGCGGCGCGGTCGTAGGTGCCGAAGATGCCCTCGAACGACCAGTGGTATTCCGGCAGCTCGGCGCCGGCCTCGGCGGCGGACGCCTTGTCCTGGGCGCCCGTTGCCGCCACGGCGAGAGCGGCGAACAGGCCTGCGATCGCAAGCTTTTTCATCAGGCCTTCTCCATCGGCTTGGCGGTCGCCCCGGCGGCCATGCCGCCGCCCTTGAGAACCGGCTCGCTGATGCTCTTCGGCAGCGGTTTGGGACGCTCGAGCTTGCCCAGGAGCGGCAGGATCACCAGGAAGTGCGCGAAGTAGTAGACGACTGCGATCTGACCGATCCAGGTCCAGGGCTCCTCGGCCGGCTGCGAGCCAACGTAGCCCAGCACCAGCACATCGACCACCAGCACCCAGAAGAACTGCTTGTAGATCGGGCGGAACTTGGCGCTGCGCACCGGCGAACTGTCGAGCCAGGGCAGCACGAAGAGCACGATGATCGAGCCGAACATGGCCAGCACGCCCGTCAGCTTGGCCGACATCAGCCAGGAGACCGGCCAATAGATTATGGCGTCCTGGGTAAACGCGCGCAGGATGGCGTAGAACGGCAGGAAGTACCACTCCGGCACGATGTGCGGCGGCGTCTGCAGCGGGTCGGCCGGAATGTAGTTGTCCGGGTGGCCCATGTAGTTCGGCGCGTAGAAAACGAAGAGCGCGAAGAAGATCAGGAACACGGCCAGGCCGAAGACATCCTTGATCGTGTAGTACGGATGGAACGGGATCTTGTCCTGCGGCCCCTTGGCGTCGATGCCCAGCGGGTTGTTGGAGCCGAAGCGGTGCAGCGCCCAGAGGTGCAGCACCACCACGCCGACGATCAGGAAGGGCAGCAGATAGTGCAGCGAGAAGAAGCGGTTGAGCGTCGGATTGTCGACCGAGAAACCGCCCCACAGCCAGACCACGATATCCTGACCGACCAGCGGGATCGCCGAGAACAGATTGGTGATCACCGTAGCGCCCCAGAAACTCATCTGGCCCCAGGGCAGCGTATAGCCGAGGAAGGCGGTCGCCATCATCAGCAGCAGGATGATGACGCCCAGCGCCCACAGCACCTCTCGCGGCGACTTGTAGGAGCCGTAGTAGAGGCCGCGGAAAATGTGGATATAGACCACGATGAAGAAGAAGCTGGCGCCGTTCATGTGGATGTAGCGCAGCAGCCAGCCGAACTGCACGTCGCGCATGATGCGCTCGACAGAGCCGAAGGCATAGTCGACATGAGCCGTGTAGTGCATCGCCAGGAGGATGCCGGTCACGATCATGATCACCAGCGTGATGCCCGCCAGCGACCCGAAGTTCCAGAAGTAGCTCAGATTCCGGGGGGTCGGGTACTCGTCAAGCGAGTGTTTCATGAAAGTGAAGATGGGCAGCCGGTGGTCCACCCACTTCACCACGCGGTTGTTGGTGTTCAGCCCGCTCATGACGCGCGCTCCTAACCGATGCGGATTTGCGATTCTTCGATGAATTCGTAAGGCGGTACCGGAAGGTTTTCCGGCGCCGGGCCCTTTCGAATCCGACCGGATGTATCGTAGTGCGACCCGTGGCAGGGACAGAACCAGCCATTCCATTCACCGCGGTTCTCGCCCGATTTCTGGCCGAGCGGCACGCAGCCCAGATGCGTGCAAACCCCGATGACCACCAGCCATTCCGGCTCGATCACCCGGGCGTCGTCGGTCTGCGGATCGGGCAGCGTATCGACGTCGACGCTGCGCGCGGCCTCGATACGCTCGTCCGGCCGATGGTCGATGAAGACCGGTTTGCCGCGCCAGAAAATGGTCAAGCGCTGGCCCAGTTCGATCGGCGCCAGATCGACGTCGACCGAGGCAAGCGCGAGCACATCCTCGGAGGGGTTCATAGAGTCAACCAGCGGCCACACGACGGCCGCCGCGCCGACCGCGCCGACCGCGACAGTTGTCAGCGTCAGGAAATCTCGCCGGCTGTGGCCTTCGTCGTCGCTGTGAGAAGGATTGGCGGTATCTGCCATGTCCCAGTTTCCCTTCCTCGTCGTCCGACCGCAATGCACCGTTCGGTGGCATGTCGCCATTGCGGCCTACGGGCTCATCGCTCGGCACAAAACCGGCGAAACTCTTGCCTGAGGCGGATGCCGGACGGAATACGAGATTAACCCGAATTCCCCCAGCAACCTAGGCAAGGGCGGCAAGCATGCTATGTGACAGCTTGCCGCACAACGCCCCCCGGCTTGCGCACCGCTTCGCATATAGAGGAAATTCCAAGTGAACGCAAAGCCCCAAACACGACGGGGCGTCGGCTCTTGCCGCTTGAATGGGGATATGGATGCGCCTTGCGCTCTACCAGCCGGATATTCCACAGAACACCGGTGCAATTCTCAGGCTGGCCGCCTGTCTTGGCGTCCAGGTGGATATCGTTGAACCCTGCGGCTTCCTGCTCGACGACCGGCGTATGCGGCGCGCCGGGATGGACTACCTCGAGCACGCCGATTACCGACGGCATAGGTCGTGGCCGGCCTACCTGGACTGGCGCGCCCGCGCCGAGAGCGGGCGTCTGCTGCTCTTGACCACGGCCGGAGCGCGCGCCTACACCGACTTCACCTTCGCCGCCGACGATACGCTGCTGCTCGGCCGCGAGAGCGCCGGCGTGCCAAAGGAGGTGCACGCGCTGGCCGACGCCACGCTCAGGGTACCGATGCGCACCGGCCTGCGCTCGCTCAATGTGGCGCTGGCCGCGGCGATCGTGCTCGGCGAGGCGTTGCGCCAGACTGACGGCTTCCCGCCCGAAACCCCACCGTCTTTGGAGCTTGGATCGTGATCGATCAGACCGAGGAGCGCCGCCAGGCCGCGGCGGAATGGTTCCGCCAACTACGCGACAAGATCTGTGCGGCCTTCGAAAGTCTCGAGGACGAACTGGCCGGGCACGCGCCGCTGGCGGACCGGCCGGCCGGGCATTTTCAGTATAAGGATTGGTCCCGAGAAGAAGGCGGCGGCGGCACCATGGGCACGATGCGCGGACGCGTCTTCGAGAAGGTGGGCGTCAACATCTCCACCGTCTGGGGCAGCTTCTCTGAGGAGTTTCGCAAGCAGATTCCCGGCGCCGAGGAGGATCCCCGCTTCTGGGCCGGCGGCATCTCGCTGGTCGCCCATATGCATAACCCGAAGGTGCCTGCGGTGCACATGAACACGCGCCATATCGTGACCGCGAAAAGCTGGTTCGGCGGCGGCGCGGACCTCAACCCGGCTTATCCCGACGCCGACGATACTGCGGATTTCCACGCCGCGCTGGAGACCGCCTGCAACCGCCACGACGAAAGCTACTACCCCCGCTTCAAGGCGTGGTGCGACGACTATTTTTTCAACAAGCACCGGGGCGAGCCGCGCGGCGTGGGCGGCATTTTCTTCGACTACCTGGACAGCGGCGACTGGGCCGCCGACTTCGCCTTCACCCGCGACGTGGGCCTGGCCTTCCTTGACATCTATCCCAAGCTGGTGCGCCGCGGGCGCTATGCGGAGTTCAACCTGCTGTACGACCGCGGCACAAAGTTCGGCCTGATGACGGGCGGCAATCCAGAGGCGATCCTGATGTCCCTGCCGCCGGTGGCGAAGTGGCCCTAGGGGCTCACGTCCTCGCCTTCCTCGGCCTCTTCCGCCTCGATCCGCCGCTTGAGCTCTCGCCGGCAGGCGTCGCGGTCGGGTCCGAAATCCTGATCCTCCCACCAGGACTGCACCTCGCGCAGAAGCCGCCCGATCCGTGGGCCGGGCTTGAGCCCGAGTTCCAGCGCGTCGCGGCCGCTCAGGGGGAAATGCTGCGGCTGCCAACTGGCGATCTCGGCAAGCTGTCGGGCCAGCAACATACGGTTGTCGCGCGTCGAGCGCGCTTCGGCCAGCAACAGATAGTCGCGAGCCTGGTCATGGCCGTGGCGTTGCACCGCGTGATGCAGGTCGCGGTCGCCGAGGTCCGCGGCGACGCCTGCAGACAGCGGCTCCGGCGGATTGGCGAGACGAAGAAGCCGTCGGGTCTCGCCGTTCGACAGCCGCAGGCGATCGGCGACCGCCTCGGCTGCCCGCGTGTCCAGCGGCAGCAACGCGGACAATCGGCGCAGGCAATCCGGCACCGCCATTTCCTCCTCCATCTCCGCCAGCTTCGCGAGCGCGCCAAGCCCTTCGGCCTCCGGCAGGATGACGGACAGGACACCCGCGCGCTGCATGACCGCCAGGGTTTCAGCCGGCTGCGGCGCCTCCAGCAGCCGCATCAGCTCCGAGCGTATCCGCTCACCGGACAGCCGGGCGAGATGTTCGGCCAGCTCGCCGGTAACCGCCACGATCTCGGGATCCGGCGGCTGGCGGCCGTAATGCGCCTGGAAGCGATAGAATCGCAGCAGCCGCAGGTAGTCCTCGCGAATTCGCTCCTTCGGGTCGCCGACGAAGCGCACGCGCCCGGCCTTGAGGTCCTGCAGGCCGTCGAAGGGATCGTAGAGCGTGCCATCCGGGTCCAAAAACATGGCGTTCATGGTCAAGTCGCGGCGCGCGGCGTCGGCGATCCAGTCGTCGGTGAAGGCCACACGCGCATGGCGACCGAGGGGCTCCACGTCCTCGCGCAGTGTGGTCACCTCGATGGCGTGATGCTTCGCCACCGCCGTCACCGTCCCGTGGTCGAGGCCGGTGGGCACGGCCTTCAGCCCCGCGCGCTCGAGCAGCGCCATCACGGTCTCGGGCCGGTCGGGCGTGGCGATGTCGATGTCCTTGACGGGCCGGCCGGCCGCGGCGTCGCGTACGCAACCGCCGACGAACCGCACCTTCTGGCCGTCGGCGGTCAGCGCCGCGAGCACCTCGCGCGTGGCGGACTGCGTCATCCAGTCCTGGGGGTCGATGCGGCCAGCGGGCTGCATGGCGGGGCTTTCCGGACCTTCGGTCAGTTGTTGGGTTCGCGCGCCGACAGGCGCGGAAGACTAATCCCTGGGTCGGCTGGGCACCACCCGCCCGTCCTCGTAGCGCGGCATCTGGATTTCCGTGCCCGGTTCCACGCCGGACATCACGCGCACCGTGACCAGCACCACCGCCACCAGGGCGACGCCGGCAAGCGCGATCGGCCCCCAAGGCGCTTCGCGCAGCTTCGGCCGGCCCTGGGTGAGCACCATGTAGAGGATGTATAAAAGCGCCGGAAGCAGCAGCGGCAGGACGACGGTCAGAAATTTTTTCAGCATGGCCGCTTCGCCCTCATCCGCGTTTGCCGCTCGACAGGATCTCGACGAGGTTCACAAGAATCCCCGCCGTCGCACCCCAGATATAATGCCGGCCGTACGGAAAGGCATAGTAATAGCGCGTGCGGCCCTGATAGACGCGGCTGTCGGTTTTCTGGCTGTCGGGGTGCAGGAAGTGGCTGAGCGGCACTTCGAAGACCTCCGCCACCTCGAAGTTGTCGGGCTCGACCGGGTAGGGCGCGCGCACCAGGCCCACGACTGGCGTCACCTCGAAACCGGTGCGCGTGACGTAGGTGTCCAGCCGTCCGACGAGCCGCACGCGCTCTGCCGGCAGGCCGACCTCCTCCTCCGTCTCCCTGAGTGCACAATGCTCTGGCGTCTTGTCGATGTCGTCGATGCGCCCGCCCGGAAAGGCGATCTGCCCGGCATGGTCGTACAGGTGGTCGGTGCGCAGGGTTAACAGGATCGAAAGCTCGCCGGCGTCCTCCACGATGGGCACGAGCACGGCCGCCGGCGTCAATTCGCGCTTCGGGTCGTAGAAGTCGGGATTGAGATCATGGTCGCCGCGCGGCGCCTGCGCCGGGCTGCCGGAGTCGACCCCCGGCGCGCTCGGCGCACGCCGACGGCCGGGAGCGCCCTGCCGTGCGATGCGTTCGGCCAATCGCTTGGCATCCAGGTCGATCGACGACGCATCAGTGTCCGGCTCGTTGCCCAGGTCTTTCATCCCATCTAGCTCACTTTGCCTAGCGGGAAGAATCGGCCTCTGCTCCATACGCCCAGCTCGGTTTCGTTGTCCGGATTCGGTTCGGCCAGTTCCACGAGGTGGTAGAACACCGGGCGCTGGATGAGCGCCTCCAGCCCGTCCCTCACCAGGATATAGGGGCTGGGTTCGCGGTTTTCAGCTTCCTCTACCCGGATCGGGTGGTCTGGCCCGACCGGCACCCAGGCGTCCACGTTGGTGCGCAGGTCGACTTCTCGATCCCGTCCCTGCCCGGCGCTGCGCATCTCGACGGCGACGAAGGGCGCGTCCTCCACCTCGATGCGGCCTTTCTCCACCGGCGTCTCCAGCCAGTAGGCCCCCTTCGCGTCGCGCTTGAGCACCGTGGAGAAAAGCGCGACCAGTTTCTTTCTGTTAATGGGTGTGCCGCGATAGTACCAGGTGCCGTCGCGCGCTATGCGCATGTCGAAATCCTTCACCTGGGGAAATTGAGGCGCGTTATCGCCCGGTGACCCCTCGCCAGAGGCGTCCTGCTGGCTTATCTTTTCCTCATGTCTTTTCGAATCGGACATTGCACCTCAATACGTTCGGCCGCCGTCAGGCGCGGCCGGAAGGTTCGGCCATTGGGAGGCCCAGGAATTTGAGCGACACCCATACGTTTCAGCAATCGCGCAGCGCTCCCGAAACCGGCGGACAGCTCGCCTATGAGATCGAAACCCTCGGGCGCAGGCTCGCCTACGTGCGCGAAAGCATCGGCAAGGTTATCTTCGGCCAACAGCAGGTGGTGGATCAAACGCTGATTACACTGCTCTCAGGCGGCCATGCGCTGCTCGTCGGCGTGCCGGGGCTCGCCAAGACCCGCCTGGTGGAGACTTTAGGCACGGTTTTCTCGCTCGAAGACAAGCGCGTGCAGTGCACGCCCGACCTGATGCCCGCGGATATTCTGGGCTCCGAGGTGCTGGAGGAGGACGAGGAGGGCCGGCGCACCTTCCGCTTCATCCCCGGCCCGATTTTCTGCCAGATCCTGATGGCCGACGAGATCAACCGCGCCAGCCCGCGCACCCAGTCGGCGCTACTGCAAGCCATGCAGGAGCACCGCGTGACGGTCGCAGGGCGCGGCCATGAGCTACCGGCGCCGTTCCACGTGCTGGCCACGCAGAATCCGCTGGAGCACGAGGGCACCTATCCCTTGCCCGAGGCGCAGCTCGACCGTTTCCTCCTGGAAGTGAACGTCGATTATCCGGATGTCGACGCCGAACGGCAGATGCTGATCTCGACGACCGGCGTCGAAATCGCCGAAGCCGAAGCGGTGATGAGTGCCGACGACCTGATCGCCGCACAGCGCCTGGTGCGCCGTGTGCCGGCCGGCGAAAGCGTGCTGGAGGCTATTCTGACGCTGGTGCGCAACGGCCGTCCGGAGACCACCAGCATTCCGGAGGTCGAGCGCCATGTCGCCTGGGGCCCGGGTCCGCGCGCCAGCCAGGCGCTGATGCTCGCCGTGCGCGCCCGCGCGGTGCTGGAAGGCCGTCTGGCGCCCTCGGTCGACGACGTCGTCGCGCTCGCGGGGCCGGTGCTTCGTCACCGCATGGCGCTGAATTTCGCCGCGCGCGCGGACGGAGTGACGATCGAAGACATCGTGGGCCGGCTGTCCGCGCCGCTCGCCTGAGGCCACAACCGCAGGAGATTATGGCTGTGCCCAACCGCACGCTGCGCGCCGAGGCCGAAGCGCTTTCCGCCCCACTGCCGCCGCTTCTGGTAGCCGCCGACAGGGTCGCGGCCACGGTGGCTCAGGGCGTGCACGGGCGGCGGCGCACCGGGCAGGGAGAAACCTTCTGGCAGTTCCGCGGCTACGAGCAGGGCGACCCGCCGCAACTGATCGACTGGCGACAAAGCGGCAAGACCGACCGCGTCTTCGTGCGTGAACTGGAATGGGAGGCCGCGCAGTCGCTGTGGCTGTGGCGCGACGGCAGCGCCTCTATGGCCTGGCGGTCTTACGACGACCTGCCGGAGAAGCGCGAGCGCGCGGAATTGCTGCTGCTCGCCACCGCGTCGCTGCTGGTTCGCGCCGGCGAACATGTGGCGCTGCTCGACCGCCCGGGACCCCCGCGCGCCGGGCGCGGCACGCTGATGCGCATGGCCATGCAGCTGCAGCGCGAACATGCAGCGGATCCCAAGGCAGCCGCCGAAAAGCCGGAAGCCAGCGGCATTCCGCCGGCGCGCGACCTGCCGCGCAACGCGGAATTGGTGCTGATCGGCGACTTCCTTTGCCCGCCGGACGAGCTTGGCGAGCGAATTCGCAATTACGCCGCAAACGGCATTCACGGTCACATGGTTCAAGTACTTGATCCAGCCGAGGAGACTTTGCCGTATCATGGGCGTATCCGATTCGAGGGACTCGAGGGCGAGCCCAACTGGCTGCTGTCGCGGGTCGAGGGCGTGCGCGAGCGCTACCTTGCGCGCCTCAATGCCCTCCGCGAGTCCCTGGAGGACCTGGCCGCGTCCGTCGGCTGGAGTCTGACGCTCCACCGATGCGACCACGCGCCGGAGGCGGCAGTGCTTGCGCTCTACCAGGCGCTGAGCCTGCCGCGGGAGAAGCTCTGACCCGATGCTGCAGTTCGGCCCCATCGCCTTTGCCCAGCCGTGGCTCCTGGCCGCGCTGATCGCGCTGCCGGCGCTCTGGTGGCTGGTCAAGGTCACGCCCCCGGCGCCCAAGCGCCAGCGCTTTCCCGCCGTCACCCTGCTGCTGGGGCTGCGGCCCAAGGAGGAGACGCCCGCGCGCACGCCGCTGTGGCTGGTGCTGCTCCGGCTGCTCGCCGCAGCGCTGATCATTCTTGGCCTGGCGCAGCCGGTGCTCAATCCCGGCCAGGCGCTGTACGGCGGCGGGCCGCTGATGCTTGTGGTCGACGATGGCTGGGCGGCGGCGCGCGACTGGCCTGCACGGCTGCGCAGCGCCGAGGAAGTGCTGAACAATGCCGAGCGCGAAGGCCGCGACGTGGTGCTGTTGCGCACCGCGCGCGAGCCCGGCGGCGAACCGCCAGCGGCAAGCCGGCGCATGAGCGCTGCGGAGGCCCGTCGGCAACTGGAGGGCTGGAGCCCGAAGCCTTGGCCGCCGGATCACCGTGCGGCGTTGGACGCCCTGGCGCCCCTGGCCTTTCAAAGCGCGGTCCACGCCGTCTGGCTGAGCGACGGGCTGAACAACCAGGGCCGGATGGAGCTGGCCGAAGAATTGCAGTCGCTGGGCCGGCTGGACGTCATCCGCGATCGCGCCGGCGCCATGCCGCGTTTGCTTTTGCCGCCAGACAATACCGGAACCGGTCTGGAAATCGTCTTGCGCCGGGCGGAAACCGAGCCGGCCGACCTCGCCGTGGTCGTGGCGCGCGGGGCCGACAAGCGCATCCTGGAAAGCCTGCCGGTCAGGTTCGAGGAAGGCGAGGCGGAAGCCAGTGCCACCATGATCCTGCCCGCGGAGATGGCGAACCGTATCGCCACCTTGGAAATCGAGAATGAAAGGACGGCCGGCGCGAAGGTGCTGATCGACGAACGCTGGCGCCGGCGCCCGGTCGGGCTTCTGGACCAAGGCGCGGTCGATACGCCGCAGCCGTTCCTGGACGAGCTTTATTATCTGAACCGCGCGCTTTCGCCCTATGCCGAATTGCGGCGGGGCGGCATTCGGGAGCTTCTCGACCGCCAGCTCGCGGTGCTCGCGGTGCCCGACGCCGCGCGTCTGCCGGAGGGCAGCGACGAGGAGTTGGATGCCTGGGTGCGCCGCGGCGGCCTGTTGCTGCGCTTCGCCGGCCCGCGGCTGGCGCGAGAGGGCGGCGACAGCCTGTTGCCGGTCACTCTGCGCCAAGGCGGCCGCACCCTGGGCGGAACCATGACCTGGGGCGAGCCCGCGCATCTCGCACCCTTCGCACCCGGTAGCCCCTTCGCCGGACTCGATCTACCGGCGGACGTGACGGTGGAGCGGCAGGTGCTGGCCGAGCCCTCGCTCGATCTCGCCGAGAAGACCTGGGCACGCCTGGCCGACGGAACGCCGCTGGTCACCGCCGAGCGGCGCGGAGACGGATGGCTCGTGCTGTTCCATACCTCGTCCAACCGCGAGTGGACGAACCTGCCGCTGTCCGGCCTGTTCGTAGAGATGCTGCGCCGCGTCGTGCAGCTGAGCCAGGGCGTGCGCGGCGACACCGCGGCGTCCGGGCCGCTGCCGCCACTGGGCACGATGGACGCCTTCGGCCGGCTGGGCGAGCCAGCGCCCAACGTCTTCCCGCTGGATGTCTCGGATCTGGCCGCGGGCGCGGCCGGCGAAGAACTGCAGGCCGAGGTGACGCCGCGCAACCCGCCCGGAATTTACGGCGACGATTCCTTCCGGGTGGCGCTCAATCTCGCACCCTCCGTCGAGCGTTTTGCGCAAGCCAGGACCTGGCCGCAGGGGGTCAGCGTGGGATTCTATGCCCGCTCCACGGAAAGCGCGCTTGGGCCTTGGCTTCTGGCCGGCGCCTTGCTGCTCGGCTGCATCGACCTGTTGATCGCGCTTGCGCTGCGCGGCTTGCTGCCGACCGGGCGAAGGCAGGCGACGGGCACCGTCGGGATGCTGGCGCTTGCCGCGTTCGTTGTCTGCACAGGCGGCGAGGCCAGAGC
This sequence comes from Rhodovibrionaceae bacterium, assembly GCA_033722755.1. Classification (GTDB taxonomy): domain Bacteria; phylum Pseudomonadota; class Alphaproteobacteria; order Kiloniellales; family Rhodovibrionaceae; genus JAWVYK01. The sequence goes on from JAWVYK010000013.1 coordinate 15,681, forward strand.
GCAGGGCGACGACAGTTTCGCGCTGCGCGCCACGCTGGAGACCCGACTGGCCTATGTTCTGACCGGCATCCCAGAGGTCGACCGGGTGAGCGAACAGGGGCTGACGGGCCTCACCGAAGTGCTGACCCGGCGCAGCGCAGTGGAGCCCGGCTCGCCGATCGGCGTCAACGTCAATGCCGACGAACTGGCCTTCTTCCCCCTGCTCTACTGGCCGATCACGCCCGAGCAGCGGCAGCCGACCAGCTACGCGGTCGAGCAATTGAACGGCTACATGCGCAACTTCGGCACCATCCTCTTCGACCTGCGCGAGTAGCAGCTCGGCGGCGCCTCGCTGACCGGTCCGTCGCGCGAAAATCAGGCGCTGCGCCGGCTGACGGCGGCGCTCGACATGCCGTCGCTCACGCCAGTGCCGCCCGAGCACGTGCTCACCAAGGCGTTCTACCTGATGCAGGATTTTCCCGGGCGATACGCGGGGGGCACGCTTTGGGTTGAAAGCGAGGAGTCGGCCAGCGGCGACGGTGTGGCCTCGGTCATCATCGGCGCCAACGACTGGGCGGCGGCCTGGGCGATCAACCGCAACGGACGCCCGCTTTATGCGGTCACTCCGGGTGGCGAGCGCCAGCGCGAGATGGCGTACCGTTTCGGCGTCAACCTGGTGATGTACGCGCTCACGGGCAACTACAAGGCCGATCAGGTTCACATCCCCGCCATTCTGGAGCGCCTGGGCCAATGACCAGTGGCGCACTCTCCCTCGCCTTCGACCCGTTGCTGCCCTGGGCGGTTCTGGCCGCGCTGGGCGTCATCGCCTTGGCGAGCGTCTCGTTTGGCATGTGGCAGTTGGCCGGTGGCGTCTGGTGGCGGGCGCTGATGGCCGCGGCGCTGTGGCTGGCGCTCGCCAATCCAGCGGTGATCGAGGAGGAGCGCGAATACCTCTCGGACATCGCCGTGGCTGTCCTGGACGAAAGTCCCAGCCAACGCATCGGCGAACGCATGGATGCCAGCACGGCGGCGTTGGCGCACCTGCGGCAAAGGATCGAGGCGCTGCCCGATACCGAACTGCGCGTCGTGCGCGCCGGCGCGGCCGACCGCCTGGACAGCGACCGGGGAACGCGGCTGTTCAATGCCCTGGACCGGGCATTGGCGGAAATTCCGGACGACCGGCTGGCGGGCGCCGTGCTGATTACCGACGGCCAGGTTCACGACGTGCCGGAAAAGGTTTCGCGGCTGGACGAAGGCGCGCCTTTGCACGTGCTGCGCAGCGGCGAGAGAAAAAGCGGCGACCGCCGGCTGCAATTGAGCGACGCGCCGGGCTACGGATTGGTGGGCGACACCGTGAGACTGAAGCTGCAGGTCGACGACCTGCCCGCCGAAGGCGGCGAAGCGGCCGGGGGCCAGGGCCGCATGGCCAGCGTGCGCATCGCGCGCTCCGGCGAAGACGCGGAGGTCCGTCGAATCCCTGTCGGCGTCGAGCAGGAGCTGGAAATCGAGATCGACCGGCGCGGCCCCAATATCGTTGAGATCGAGGTGGCGCCGGGCCCGGAGGAACTGTCACTGATCAACAACCGGGCAGCGGTGGAAATCCTCGGCGTGCGCGAGCGCCTGCGCGTGCTCCTCGTCTCGGGCGAGCCGCACGCCGGCGAGCGGGCCTGGCGCAACCTGCTGAAATCCGACGGCTCGGTCGACCTGGTCCATTTCACGATCCTGCGGCCGCCGGAAAAGCAGGACGGCACGCCCATTCGCGAGCTGTCGCTGATCGCCTTTCCGACCCGCGAGCTGTTCGAGGTGAAGATCAACGAATTCGATCTGGTGATCTTTGACCGCTATCGCCGGCGCGGCGTACTGCCGCAGCTCTACATCGACAACATCGCCGAATACGTCGAGGACGGCGGCGCGCTGCTGGAGGCCGTCGGTCCCACCTTCGCAACCCCCTTGTCGCTTTTCCGCACGCCGCTCGGCCGCATCATGCCGGCGGAACCGACCAGCCGCATATTCGAGGAGGGCTACCGTCCCGAGGTCACTGAAACCGGCCGCCGCCATCCCGTAACGGCCGCGCTGCCCGGTGAGGGCGCCGGACCCGATGGGACGCCCGCCTGGGGCCGCTGGTTCCGGCAAATCGATGTGCGCGCACGCCGCGGCGAGGTGGTGATGACCGGAGTCGAGGGCCAGCCGCTGCTGGTGCTGGACCGCTTCGGCGAGGGCCGGGTGGCGCAGTTGATGAGCGACCACATCTGGCTGTGGGCGCGCGGCTTCGAGGGCGGCGGCCCGCAGGCTGAGCTGATGCGCCGGGTCGCCCACTGGCTGATGAAGGAACCGGAGCTGGAGGAGGACCAGTTGCGCGCCGTGGTCAGCGGCAACCGGCTGGAAATCGAAAAGCGCAGCCTCGCGCCCATCGAGGATGAGATGATGGCCGAGGTCACCTTCCCTGATGGGCAGACGGCGAACGTGGCGCTGCAACCGGGCGACGCCGGACGGGCCAGCGGCGGATTGGATATCGACGCGCCCGGCCTCTACCGCGTGCGCATGGGCGAGGACACAGCGCGTGTCGCCGCAGGCGCCCTTAGCCCGCGGGAATACGCCGACCTGCGCGCCAGCGATGAGGCCCTCTCTCCGATCGTCTCGGCCACCGGCGGCGGATTGCTGGCGATCGCCGACATGCCGCAACCCGAGATTCGCAAGGTCAAAGGAAGCCGGCGGGCGCACGGCACCGACTGGCTGGGCCTGAGGGCCAACCGCGCCTATCTGGCGACCGACACGACGCGCGTGCCCCTGTTGCCGGCTGCGCTGGTGTTGCTGCTGGCGCTGGGCGGGCTGGGCCTCGCGTGGTGGCGCGAAGGCCGCTGATTTCCCTGTGGGCACGCAAAGACAGCGGCGGGGCGCGGTTTCCTGGGCCATTCTGGGCGCCTTCCTGGTGGTCACGCTTGCCGTCGGACAGTTTGGCGCGCATGTCACGCGACCGGCACTGGATCCGTGGTACCGAGGACTCGCCAAGCCCGATTTCACGCCGCCGGATATCGCCTTTCCCATCGTCTGGACGGCACTCTTCGTCCTCATGGCCGTTGCCGCCTGGCTGGTGTGGAAATCTTCCGGCTGGCAGCGCGCCACAGGCGCTTTCACGCTGTTCGCCGCGCAACTGGTTCTGAACGGCGCCTGGTCCTACCTCTTCTTCGGGCTTCAAAGCCCCTTTCTCGGCCTCATGGACATCGCGCTGCTGCTGCCGCTGATCGCGGCCACCGCCTTTGCCTTCGCCCGGCACAGCCGTGCGGCCGGCTGGCTCTTCCTTCCCTACGTCCTCTGGGTGGCCTATGCCGCGGCGCTGAATTTCCGCATCTGGCAATTGAACGCCTGAGCCTTCCTCGAGCCTTCCTCTTCCCTTGGCAGGCCGCCAAGCCTTGCAAGTCGAAAATCAACAGAAACGAGAATTTCTTCCATCGTGAATCCTTGTTTTGTTGAATCTTCCGTCGCTTTCATTATACTTCGGCGCGTATGGGAACCGGATGCGCCGCTTCTCAAGACAGCCCACGAACCTGGCGAATCGGGCTGACGCGGCCTCCGGGATACGGGGGATTTGTGAAATGGTTCGCAAGCTTCTGCTGGCCGCGACGGGCCTTTGCATGCTTTCCGGCCCCGCTGTCGCCAAGGACGGGCCCTATGTGGGCCTCGGCGGCGGGGTAAACTGGCTGTCCGATGCCGATGTTGAAGGCACGTCGGCCGAGTTCGAATTCGACGCCGGCTTCGCCGTCCTCGGCACCCTGGGCTACGCCTTCGCGGAGCCCTGGATGGTGGGTGACGTGCGCGCCGAGCTCGAGATCAGCTACCGTGAGAACAACTTCGACAGCATCTCCGGCGGCGGCCGGTCGTTCGACCTGGACGGCGACGCCTCACAGCTTTTCGGCATGGCCAACGTGCTGTTCGACATCGACACCGGCTCGCGCTTTACGCCGTATGTCGGCGCCGGCGTCGGCATCGGTCAGCTGTGGGTCGACGATCTCACCCTGTCGCGCTTTCCGGGCCTCGGATCGGTCGACGACTCGGACACGGTCTTCGGCTTCCAGACGATCGCCGGCATCGCCTTCGACGTGACGCCGCAGATTTCGCTGACCGCCGATTACCGCTTCCTGATCACGGAAGACCCGGAATTCGACGGCGTCGACACGGAAAACCGGAACCACACGCTGATGTTCGGGGCGCGCTACCACCTCTAGCGCCCCCGGCCTCGCATTTTGGGCGGCGTCCGGCGACGCCGCCCATTTTCGTTTCAGGCCGACGTCTCCCGGCCGAGCGGCCGGCTATCCGCCGGCGCGCGGCCGATCAGCCCCTTCACGCCTTCCAGCGCGCCGGGGCTCAGTTCCATGACCTGAAAGCGCGGCGGATCGACCGGTCCCGGCAGGAACAGCCCTTCCGGCGTCGCCGGCCGAAAGCCGTAGGGCGCGTAGTAGGCCGGTTCGCCCACGACGATGCAGATACGATAGCCGAGAGTTTTGGCCTCGCCGAGGCCGTGACGCACCAGCGCGCGCCCGATGCCGCGGCCCTGCAGCGAGGGCTCCACCGCCAACGGGCCCAGCAGAATTGCGGCCTCGCCCGCGATGCTGACGGGCCAGAAGCGCAGGGAGGCCAGCAGGCGGCTGTCGGCCCCCACCGCCGAAAAGCAGAGCGCGCTCACGGGCTCGACGCCCTCGCGCAAGCGGTAGACGGTCTTGACGTGACGGTCACGCCCAAACGTCCGGTCGAGCAGGCCGGGAAGGAGCGCGGCGTCTTCAGGCCGCTCTTGCACGATATGGAATTCGATCATGAAACCGGTCCTCGGTGGCCGCTCGCCGCGCGTCGACATGCGCGGGCAATAGCGGCCGGTCTTGCGGAAAAGGCGGCATCAAAGCCGGCGAAAACCGCGCACGTGGCGCGGCCACACCTCAGCTTCGTCGTCGCTGCCGTCCGGTTTCCCTGCAAGACATGCGAAAAATCTCCCGGTTATCCAGGCGAATCGCCCCCGTCGTTCATTTGCGGTATGCGGCATAGCACAGCGCAACCGGCAAAGCCACGCCCAGCTTGCCTCACCGCTCGAAGAGCCCGGCATCCCAGTATGGCGGGTCTCCAAAGCGCGCGGCCAGGAAATCCACGAAGACCCGCACCTTGGGCGACAGGTTGCGCGCCGCCGGGTAGACCGCGTGCACATCGCCCTCGCCTTCTTCCTGCCAGTCCTGCAAGAGAGCGGTCAGGCGCCCGGCGCGCAGATCGTCGCCGGCGATAAAGGTCGGCAGCAGGGCGATGCCGAGGCCGGCCAGCGCCGCCTCGCGCAGCGCGTCGCCGTTGTTCGCGCGCAAGCGTCCACCAACCTCCACCCGCACCGCACCGCCAGGCCCGCGGAAGCGCCACAACCCGGAGCGTTCGGCCTGATAGGCATAGGTCAGGCAGTCGTGATTCCTGAGGTCCGTGGGGTGGAGCGGACGTCCCCGTCGCCGCAGATAGTCGAGCGCGGCCAATGGCACGCGCCGGCTGCGCGCCAGCCGCCGGGCGATCAGGCTGGAATCGCCGAGGCGTCCGATGCGCACACCGACGTCGTAGCCGTCCTCCACCAGGTCGACGTAGCGGTCGTTCAGCGCGAGATCGACGTCGAGTTCCGGATAGCGCGCGAGGAACTCCGGCAGCGCCGGGACAACGTGCTGCAACCCGAAAGACATCGGCGCGTTCACCCTGAGGGCGCCCCGCGGCGCGGCGGCCAGGCGGCTGACCGCGGCTTCCGCGGCCTCGGCTTCGGCGACCGCGCGCCGACAGCGTTCGTAGAAGGCCTCGCCGGCCTCGCTCAACGACAGCCGACGCGTCGTGCGGTTCAGCAGACGCACCCCGAGCCGGTCCTCCAGACGGCCGATCTGCTTGGAAACGGCCGACTTGGACAGACCGAGGGCGCGCGCGGCGGCGGTGAAGCTTCCGTCCTCGACCACGCGTGCGAATACCGCCATGGCGGCCAGATGATCGAGAGAGTTGGAAACATTCGAGGCCATGATTGTTTCTTTACAGAAACAATGAAGTTCCCGCAATGGGGATTATCCCCGGCACGCCTGCGACCTATCTGATTGGTCCGTCGGCAAGCCCGATACCCAATCGGGCCAGTGCCGCAAGAAATCGGGCAGACAGAAAAGGAGCCGCAGGATGACGAAGGTTTTGGTGCTCTACTACTCCAGCTACGGCCATGTGGAGACCTTGGCCGAGGCCGTCGCCGAGGGAGCCGCGAATGTCGAGGGCGTCGAGGTCGACGTCTTCCGGGTGGCCGAGCTCGTGCCGGAGGAGATCCAGCAGAAGGCGAACTTCAAGACCGAGCAGGATGCGCCCGTGCTGAACGATGCAAACGCGATCGCCGACTACGACGCGATCATCTTGGGCACGCCCACGCGCTTCGGCAATATGGCCTCACAGATGCGCAACTTCTGGGACCAGACAGGCGGGCTTTGGGCGCAGGGAAAGCTGATCGGCAAGGTGGGCAGCGCCTTCACCTCTACCGGATCGCAGCACGGCGGCCAGGAAACCACGCTGACCTCGATCCACACGACGCTGCTGCATCATGGCATGGTAATCGTCGGCGTTCCGTACAGTTGCGAAGGGCTGGCCAATATGGACGAGATCACCGGCGGCACGCCCTACGGCGCCAGCACGCTTGCCGGTGCCGACGGCAGCCGCCAGCCCAGCGACAACGAACTGGAAATCGCCCGCTTCCAGGGCCGC
>JAWVYK010000014.1:0-19682 GCA_033722755.1 Rhodovibrionaceae bacterium
ATGCGCAGATAGTAGGCGGTCTCGTCCCCGATCCTGGGCAGGCGCAGACCCGGGGCACGCGGCGCCATAACGAAATCCCCGGCGATCGTGGCGACGCTGGCCAGGATGTGGGCGTTCACCAGCGCCAGGGTGACCAGACGGGTGATCCGCCTGGGCTCGATCAGGGGCAGCGCGCCGTAAGCCACCGCGGCGAAAGCGGCCAGCGGCAGCAGCATCAGCAATGCACGCAGGAAAAGCAGCAGCAGCCGCACGAGCACACCATCGTGGGCACGCGACTCCAGGCCTTGCCGCGGCCGCGTAAGGGCCTTCATGACCAGCCACTGCACCACGCCGGCGGCCAGCAAAACGCCGAGCACCTTGCCCGCGATCTCCATCAAGCTTTGCCGTATTTCAGCGTCCCGCGCGGCTTCCCATGCCTGAGTGGCCACTTCCGGCAGCTTGAGGACGACGCCGGCGGCCTCGGCCAGTTGCTTGGCGACCGCGTCCACGCGGTTGGACACCCGGGCCAGCAGGCGGTTGCCCGCTTCCTCGGCAGAGGGGTCCGCCGCGCTTTCCTGCGGGGCGCCCTCGGCCTGCTCCTTCGCCTCGATCAGCGCCTCGATCTGCCCGATCAGCTCTTGCCGCGCGGCGCTGTCCTTCAGGGTCTCGACCAGGGATTCGAGGCGCTGGGTCTCGGACTGCTCCTGCGTGGCCTCTTGCGCGGCTGGGGCAGCGGGGTCCTGCTGTTCGCTGCCTTCCTGCGCAAAGACCTGGCTCAGCGGGGCGGAGAGCGAGAGGAGCAGAACGAGCGAAAGGGCGAAAAAACGACGCTTCGAAAGCACGAGAAACCACCTTCGGCGAATATGTGGGTTGATTGGCAATGCGAGGCTCTAGTAACAGCGGAGTTGCGAGTCAAACGCAAGCCTTGCGGAGTCCTGCTAGACGTGCGCGGGCGGCTTATAAAGGACGTCGACGGCACATGAACAAGATGGATGCCAAACGCCGGGAGGAAAGGGCACAGCGGCGCGAGGAGCGCCGCCGGCGCGTGCGCGAGGCGCGCTTCGATACCTCCGTGGCCTCCCCCTGCATTTCCGTCTGCCAGCTGGACGACGCGACGGACCTGTGCCTCGGCTGTCAGCGCAACATAGACGAAATTCGCGATTGGCCGATCATGACGGCGGATGAAAAACGCGCCGTCCTGAAGCGCATAGAGGAGCGCCGCCGCACGCCAAACGGTGCAGCGGACTCCTGACGGTTTAAACAGATTGGCCGAGGACGGCGGCCTAGAGGCCGCAGCGGCCCCGCAGGTGCTCGCCGAGCTCGATGCTGTCCGGCTGAAACGCCCGCTCCAGCACCGGGATCGCCTTCTCCGGCTGCGAATCGCCGCACATGAAGACGTCGAGGGCTGCGTAATCGCGCTCTGGCCAGGTGTGGATGGAAATGTGCGATTCCGCCAGCACAGCCACGCCCGACACGCCGCCGTTGGGCGTGAAGTGGTGCAGGTGGATGTGCAGCAGCGTCGCCCCCGCCTCCTCCACGGCCTCGCGCAGCGTCGCCTCGATATGCTCCAGATCGTCGAGGCGCCGCGCGCCCCAAAGGTCGACGATCAGATGCGTGCCGGCATAGGCCACGCCATCGCGGACGATGAAGTGATCCAGGTTCTCGTCCGAGGACGAGCGGTTGCGCGGGAATTCCAGGATCTCGGCTTGGGCGTCACGATCAAACGCTTCCGGATCCATCCCCAATTTGAGAGTAGAAAGGTTGGACATCCCATCCCCCTTCAAACCAGCAGATGAACCAGAAGTGGCACTCCGGCGCGAAAGCCCCCGTTAGACTTCGTGCGACGGTTCACTTCATGCGACGTCCTGGCGCGGGCGCCAGAGAGCGGCGGATAATGCCCGGTCATGCGCGAAACGCAAGTTAAATTTTTGCCTCACCGCCGCTTTGGAAAACGGCAGTTTTCCACCAGGGATCAAAAGCTTGTCTTGCTGGCCGCCGGGCCTTGGCCGCCCAGGAAGCAGATGGTGAACGCAGGCCTCGCACGCAAGGTGCGAGGCCCGCCGCACAACACATGATTTCACGTTTTCTCGAAAAGCCATTCCAGAACACGGGGGCCGCGTTCCATGATCGTTGCCGTCATGCCAAGCGCAATGCTGAGAAATCTGACCGGGACCGCCATCGCCGCCGTTCTTGCGGCCGCATCTCCGGCGGCCGGCGAAGAGGTGCGGGGTCCTGCGGCCGTCATCGACGGCGACACCCTCGAAGTCGCCGGGCAGAGGTTCGACCTGGCCGGCATCGACGCGCCCGAGCCGGCGCAGACCTGCGCCTGGCCGAACAAGCCTATCGCCTGCGGCGAGATCGCGACGGGCGCCCTGAAGGACCTGACGACGGCGGCCGTGGTCGTCTGCGACGCGCTCGCCCCCCGCGAGGAGGGCGGCGCCACTCAGGCGCACTGCCGGGCCGGCGGCTACGATCTCGGCTGGAACATGATCCACACGGGCTGGGCCGTGGCCGCGCCCGGAGCCCCGCCGGTCTACCGCGAGACCGAGGCGAAAGCGCGCGCGGCAAACCGCGGCCTATGGAAAGGCAGCTTCGAAATGCCCTGGCTCTGGCGGGAGTCCTCTGGCCGGACGGATTAGCCAAGCCAGCCCCAATTGCGCGTCCAAAGCCGCGGAACGGCCGGTCACTCCATGCCCGCGCGGTCGACGTTGGCGATGGCTTGGGCGAGTTCCTCGGGCGTGATCGATCCGTCGCCGTTCGTATCGACGACCTGAAAGCGCCTGTCGAGAGGCGCCATGTATTCTTCCAGCGTCAGCGCGCCGTCGGCGTTGCGGTCGAGCCGGGCGAACCGCTGCTGCCGCTTGAATTGTGCCTCGGTGCGGGAGACGCCGCCGTCGCCGTTGCTGTCGAGCCGCTGGAATACGCGCTCGGCGCGGGCCTGGATTCCCGGCGTCACGGCGGTCTCCTCGGCTTCCTGGGCGCGCGTGTCGGCAGGGTCGGCGGCAAACGCCGCAATGGTGGCCAGCGCAGCAACAGCCGCCGTGGCGAAGCGTAAACGAAGCATCGGTTTCCTTAACCTCTCTGTCTCACCTGTCCCGCCCCGCAAGTGGGAATCATGCCGCGCGAGACCCGTGCGGGTAAAGCCGTGAAATTCACCAGCCAGCGCAAAACCGCTGGCGCTCAATTGGCCTTGACCGTGACGTCCGCGTTCTCGGCGATCGCGCGGGGCTGGATCAGCATGGCCATGGCGAACATCTCCATGGGAACGGCGCGGGGAAGCTTGATATGCAGCGATATGCGCCGTGGGTCGTGCAAAAACGTCTCCAGCGCCTCGGCGATATCCTGGTGATCCTCGAACTGAAGATTGATCTGACGCAGCAGGTCTTCGCGCACGGCATCGCGCGTGGTTTCGTTTTCCTCCGCCTGCCGGCGCAGCATGCGCTGCAGCAGCCCGGCATTGACGAATTCAACCTCCGCCTCGTGCAGGCTGAAGCCCTCGTAGCCCTCCATCTGCGCAAGGTCGCGCAGATTCTCCACGCCCTCCGGCGGGGTGAGGACCAGGCTAAGATTGAGGTCGCCGCCGTCGTGCAATGAGAAGGTGAAGGGCTGCATCCTCAAAAGCGGTTCGGGCTTTTCGAAGACGACGTTCCAACTCGCCGAAAACCTCGGCTTGTCGTATCCCAGCTCCTTCAGATCCTCGAACATCTCATCGTCGTCCGCACTGGCGCCCTCCACCTCGAAGACGAAGTCATTCATCGTCCCTTCGGCCACTTGCCGGTCCTCCAGGTCTTGGAAGTCGCCCTCGAAGCTCCCGTAGCCGAAGCGCAACTCGCCCAGAACGACGGTGACCTCCCGCAGTTCGGTGTGGCTGGCGAAGGGCCCGGCCAACTCGTTGATGATGCCGAGCGTCTCATCTTCCAGCGACCGGATAAGCGACAGGTGGTCGAGGTTTTCCGAGCGGAACTCCGCAATGGCGATATTCAGGCTCTCCGGCTCCGCGTCCTCTTCGGCCGCGTCCTCCTCGGCTTCGTCGGCGGAAGGCTCCACCTCGGGCGCGTCCAGAAGCGTCAGATTGAACGCCCGGACTTCGACCGCGCCGGTGCGGCGTTCGCCCATGTCCTCGATCGACAAGCTGCCGATCTCCAGGTTGACGCCCGGCGCAATCGCGGCCAGACCATCGACCGCCAGGCTTTTCAAGCGCAGCTTCGCCAGCGTGTCGTTATCCAGCTTCCCGTCGTCGCGCAAATCGGTGACGGCGGCAAGCAATGCGGCCAGCGCGATCTCGCGCACGGTCAGGGAATCCGCCGTCAGGTCCGCGCTCTCCCCCTCCTGCGACATGGCCGAGAAATGAATGTCCTGCAGGTCGGCGCTTTCCAGCGTGCCGCCCGCGGCGTCGGAGTAGCCGCTCAAGACCACTGTGCCCAGCTGCAGCTCCACGAGGCCGGCACGATCGGTTTCCGTGGTCAGGCGCAGACCCTCGATGCGCGCGCTGTCCTCCAGCACGTTGGCATCGGCCCGCTCGTAGGAAAGCCGGGTGTCTTCCGGCAACTCTTCGGCCGCCTCGGCAAGGGCCATGCGCAAGCGCTCGTCCGCTGCGCGGTCGGCCAGCACGTATCCCGCTCCCGCTGCGATGACGACGGCTAGCGAGACGAGGATCAGGATGTTGCGACGCACGTCACGCCCTCCGGATCGTGATGGAGTGTCCCGCGCTCCCGTGGTGCGGGAGTTTAAGTCCATCGGGAAACTTTCGCTACTGCGATGAAACCCAGCCGAGATGGAAAATCGGCCCCGCAAATGCGGGGCCGACGGTAACCCAGAGGACAATGTTCGATACGCTTCGGCCAGGTTAGGTGCGGGAGGGCCCGATCGCGCCGCCGCTGTAGAAAACCTGCAACCAGGCCCTCCCTCGGCCAGCAGGCCGAACCCTAACCGGAGGGAGGTTTCTCCGACGTTGTGACATCGCTGTGTCTCAACATGATTTGGTTGTAACAGAAAAAAGACGGGCTTAGCGAACGGGCATAGGCAGTAACCCTTACGAAGCGGCTTGCCCGCCCTAAGGCTTGCATGCGCCCCTTAGGCGTAGGCGAAAAGTCGTGGAAACCTCAGCCTTCCGCACCTTTGCGGGGCAATACTGCCTCCACCGCTTTCGTCACTGCCTCGCTTTCGGGCGGCGTGCGGGTGGAAAACCACGAGACCAGACGGCCGTCGGGTGTGACAAGGAACTTATGGAAATTCCACTGCGGGGCAGCGTCCTGACCCAACTTCGCCACGGCCCAGCGGTAGAAGGGATGGGCCTCGTCGCCGCGCACATGGACCTTGGCGGTCATGGGAAAGTCGACGCTGAAATTGACCTCGCAGAACTCCTTGATCTCTGCCTCGCTGCCGGGCTCCTGCCCGCCAAAATCATTGGACGGAACGCCCAGCACGACCAGCCCGCGATCCCGATAGCGGCTCCAGAGCGACTGCAGGCCGGAATACTGATGGGTGAATCCGCAACGCGAGGCGGTGTTGACGACCAGCACCGCCTTGCCGGCGAAGCGGCTGAGCGGCAGCTCCCCGCCTTCGATGGACGTGAACGCGAAATCGTGCGCGCTTAGCTCCGAAGCAGCGGCCTGCGGGGCGCCGGCGAAGCAGAGCAGGATGGCCAGAGCAGCCGAAAGACGGGTCATCGTCCAACCTCCGAGGAAACATACCACTGCGGGTTTTTACGCAAGCCCGCCGCGTTCGGATCCTAGCCCGGCCGCGAATGTCCATCAAACGTCCGGGCGCACCATCCGAAAAATATCCCGCACCACCGCGTATTCCGCATACCCAAGACGCGCAATCGGCTCGACCTTGCCGAGGTCCACGCGCCCCTCGACCAGAATCGCGTCGTCGATATGAACGCCGACGACCTCGCCAAAGACCACCGCATAGGGCGAACCGGTCTGCGGAATTTCCACGGTCTTCCAGTAGCGGCACTCGAGGTGGGCGGGCGCGCCCGCAACGCGCGTCGGCTTGACGATCTTGGAAGGCAGCATCTCCAGCCCGGCCGCCGAGGCTTCGTCCTCGCCGTGCGGCAGCGGCGCGGAGGTTTTGTTCATCTCGTCGCGCTGCGCCCAGCTGGTCAGGTTGCAGACGAACTCTCCGGTCGCCTCCACGTTCAGCCAGCTGTCCTTCGACGCGCCTTCCGGGCGGGTGCCGGCGGAAAAGAAGACGTAGGGCGGCGTGTCGGCGACGGCGTTGAAGAAGCTGAACGGAGCCAGATTGAGCCGGCCTTCCCGGTTCAGCGAGGTGATCCAGCCGATGGGCCGGGGGACGACCAGCGACTTGAAGGGGTCCTTGTCGAGCGGGCAGCCTTGCCTGGGTTCGTAGAACACGGCGATGCAGTCCTTTCCGGCAACAGGGCAAAATCAACTGAGAGTGGCTTTAGTGCGGGCCAAAGCCGATAACCCAGCCGGCCCGCGAAGGCAAGGCGGTGAATTGCGCCTGCGCGGGCGAGCCTACTCCGCCGCCGACTTGTCCGACTTGTCCTCGCCCTTGTCGGCGGTAAACAGCTCCTCTAGCTCCTCCGCCGATTTCTTGGCGAGGTAGCGCATGCGCTCCTCGTCGGTGTGGTAGTCGTGCGCCTCCATCAGGCGCTGCACGTCGTGCTTCCGGAAGGTCTCCACGGTGCGGCGCGCCTCGGTTTCCGACATGCCGAGTCCCTCCAGCAGCTCGCGCGCGGTCTCCAGACTGGAGTGAAAGGTCTCGCGCTGGATCAGCCGGATCCCCTGGTCCATAAGCAGGTAGGCGTGCTTGCGGTTGCGCGCGCGGGCATAGATCGGAAGGTTCGGGAAATTCTCGCGGACCACGCGGGCGGTCTTGAGCGACTGGTCCACATCGTCCACGGCCAGCACGAAGGCCGCCGCCTTTTCGATGCCGGCCGCGCGCAGAACGTCGATGCGCGAGGTGTCGCCGTAATACACCTTGTTGCCGAAACGCCCCACGAAGTCGATCTGATGCGGATTGGTTTCCAGCGCGGTGAAGCCGATCTTCCTGGCGTGCAGGATGCGTCCCACCACCTGCCCAAATCGGCCGAAGCCGGCGATGATGACTTGCGGGTCGTCGTCGACCGGACCCTCCAGTTCCGGCGCCTGCGCAGCCTTCTTGCTGAACTCCAGCCTCTCGATGGCAAGATAGAGGAAGGGCGTGGTCAGCATGGAGAGCGAGACCACGAGTATCGCCACGTCGACCGTCCGCTGCTCGAGGATCAGGGCGCCCACCGCCGCCGAGAGAATGACGAAGGCGAACTCGCCGCCCTGGGAGAGGACGATCGCCATGCGCCCGGCGGTGAAGGGCGCCAGACCGCCGCGCCGTCCCAGCCCATAGAGCAGCACCGCCTTGATGATCACGAGCGCGGCGACCAGACCCAGAATCTGCAGAGGAATCTCGCCCAGTAGCCCCAGGTTCACCGACATGCCCACGGCGATGAAGAAAAGCCCGAGCAACAGGCCCTTGAAGGGCTCGATGTCGGCCTCCAGTGCGTGCCTGTACTCGGAGTCGGCAAGCAGCACTCCGGCGATGAAGGCGCCCAGCCCCATCGACAGGCCGGCCCAGTCCATCAGCAGCGCCGCGCTTACGACCGTCAGCAGCGAGAGCGCCAGGAACACCTCGTGCGTGCGGGCGCCCGCGACGACGCGCTGGGCATAGCGCAGGCCGTAGCGCCCGAGCACGACCAGCGCCGCGACCGCGCCCGCGCCTTTGGCGACATCCATCCATCCCGGCGCCGCCTCGCCAACGCCCATGAGCGGCAAGATCGCAAGAATCGGGATGACCGCGATGTCCTGCAGCAGCAGCACCGAGAAGGCCGCGCGTCCGTGGCGCGTCGTCAGCTGGTTCTTTTCCGCCAGAACCTGCAGCGCGAAGGCGGTCGACGACAGCGACAGCGCCAGCGCGATGACGATGGCCTCCTTGGTCGACAGCCCGATGGCGATGCAGGCGGTCGTCAGCGCGATCGTCGTGATCACCATCTGGCCGACGCCGAGCTCGGCGATCTGCCGTCGCATGGTCCACAGGCGCCGCGGCTGCAATTCCAGGCCGATAAGGAACAGCAGCAGCACCACGCCGAATTCCGCGAAATGCAGGATGGACTCCACATCGGCGATCAGCCGCAGGCCGAACGGACCGATGGCCACACCCGCGAAGAGATAACCGATTACCGCGCCCAGACCCGCGCGGCGCGTCAGCGGAACGGCCACCACCGCCGCCGCCAGAAAGATCGCCATTTCAGCTACAAAAGAGAGTTCCACGCCTCGCCTTCCCGCAATTCAACCAAATCGCACCGTGTGCGCAGGCGCAGCATAGCACCTTCGCGCCGGTGCAAATCAAATACGCGGGGTCCTTGCGTGGGCGAGTCCCGGCCTAGGCTTGCTGACGCGATTCCAGCCGGGAGCGCAGCGCGGAGAGATCGTAGCCGGCAGCGGCCGCCCGGCCCATGACGTCGTCGATGCCGCGTTCGGACACCTGGCTCAACGCCCAGAGCGCGGTCGAGCGCATGCCGGAGCGGCAGTGCGCAAAAACGGGCTTCGGCAACTCCTCCAGCGCCCGGGCGAAAGACTCGACGTCCTCCTCGCCGATGCTGGTGGGCGACACGGGCACATAGCGGTATGCAAGCCCCGCGCGCTCGGCCGCGGCGGCCGCGCGCTCGTGATCGAGCTGGCCCGGCTCCTCGTCGTCGGGCCGGTTGTTGATGACGCTTTTGAACCCTGCGGCGGCGAGCTTTTCGAAATCCGCCTCGCCCACCTGCGCGCCGGTGTGGAAGTCCTCGGTGATTTTCTGGTGGCTCGACATAGGCGGGCTCCGTTAAAGGGCATCGACGGGTAGTTTCAGATAGCGCATGCCATTGTCCTCGGGCGGCGGCAGCGCGCCGGCGCGGATGTTTACCTGCACGGCCGGAAGGATCAAGACCGGCATGTCCAGCTCGCTGTCTCTCTCGGTGCGCATGCTCACGAATTCGTCCTCGCTGATGCCGTCGCGCACGTGCTTGTTCTCCGCCCGCTGCTCGGCGACGCTCGTCTCCCATCTCAGCTCGCGCCCGCCGGGCTTGTAGTCGTGGCACATGAACATGCGCGTGTCCTCCGGCAAAGCAAAGAGCTTGCGGATGGATCGATACAGGCTGCGCGCGTCGCCGCCCGGAAAATCGCAGCGCGCGGTGCCGAAATCCGGCATGAAGATCGTATCCCCGACAAAAAGCGCATCGCCTGCGAGATAAGAGACACAGGCCGGCGTATGGCCTGGCGTGGCGATCACGCGCACCTCCAGCGAGCCGATACTGAAGCTCTCGCCATCGTCGAACAGGCGGTCGAACTGGCTGCCGTCCGCCTTAAAGGAATCCTCGAAATTGAACAGCTTGGCGAAGGTCTCCTGCACTTCGCAGACCTGCGCGCCGATGCCGGTCGCCCCGCCGAGATGCTCCTTGACGTAGGGCGCCGCGCTTAAATGATCGGCGTGGATGTGGGTCTCGAGTATCCACTGCGCATTCAGGCCCTCGGACCTCACGTGTTCCACCACGGAATCCGCCGATCGAGTGGAGGTGCGCCCCGATTTCGGGTCGAAGTCCAGCACCGGGTCGATCACGGCGCAGGCCTGGGTCTGCGCATCGGCGACGACGTGCGTGAAGGTCGAGGTCGCCGAATCGAAAAACGTCTTCACCTCGGGCCTGGTTTGGCTGAGCGTGGCCATCGCATCCCCCCTTTTCATCGCGCTGAACGGCGGGGCGCATGGGCCGCACCACGCCCGAGGGCAAGCCTATCACATCCTTGAGCGAAGTCTTGCGCACAGCCACGCTCCGGGCAACGAGGGGCCTTTGCGTTGCACACAGCCGCCGGAGACCAGCCGGCCAGCCAGCCTGCCGCGCGCCTACCTCGAATTATGGGAGTGATGCCGTGCCCCTTTAGGGGTAATGCCGATGCCCATTACCACTGTCTGCCTCTTCTTTGTTACAACCATCCGCGTGGCGACACGGAAATGCCACAGAGTTTCGAGCCTCCCTTTTCAAACTTGCCGTCGATACACGGCTGTGGGAGAGCCTGGCAACAGACAACACACTGTGGCCGACCCAAAGGGCTCTCCCATACTTTTTGGAAGATATTTCAACAGTTTAAGTCCTCTGGGTGGGCCAGGGCCCCGGCATCGGCCGGGGCCCTTTCTTGTCGTCCAGAGAGAGTGGGAGAGACGCGGGCCCGGGACCGGCTGTGACACAGGTGTGTCGTGCGGGCCTATTCCTGTGACCGAGGCCTGCCAGCCGGTCCCCGACTGTGCCGTCGGATGGGCCTGGCGCGGCCCGGGGCCTTCATGGGGGAGTGAAGACCCCGGGTTTCGGGAGCCAGACCGATACTGACGTTCAAACCAGCGGGCTTTCCGCGTAAATGGCCCTGTCGTTGACTTCCGGCCGCCGGAAGCGGATGAACCGCTCCGGATCCCGGACAAGGCCGCCGCCGGGACGCAGTATTCTCGAGAGCGCCAGGCTCAAACCCACGGCCACCGCAATCACGGCCAGTGGAGCCCAGTGTCCAGAGGTGAAATCCGTCGCTGCAATCAGCGCGGCCGGAACCGCCATCCACAGAACCAACTGAGCGAAGAAGTGCAACACACGCATCGGGGACCTCCTTATGACTCGGGGCTATCGGCCGAGTAACCAAAGTATCCCTCATAACGCTCCGCCCCGCTGTGACAGTGATCACAGGCATGCGATTTTTTTTATTCCGGGCGATTTTTTTGTTTTGCGGCCGCAAAAATCACCGCGCGGCCGGGGCGAGGCGCAGGATTCGGCCATCCGACGCGTCGGTGAGCAGATAGACGTATCCCTCCGGGCCCACCTCGACGGCGCGGATGCGTTCTCCGAGCGCCTCGAGCATACGCTCTTCGTGCACCACCTCGCGCCCCTCCAGCTCGAGGCGCACCAGCAGCTGAAATTTCAGCGCGCCGACCAGCAGATCGCCCTGCCAGTCGGGGAATTTGTCGCCGGTGTAGAAATCCATGCCGGAAGGAGCGATCGACGGGTCCCAATAGTAGATTGGCTGCTCCATGCCTTCCTTGTGCGTGCCGACGCCGATCTTGCCGCCCGAGTAATGGCGACCGTACGAGATCACGGGCCAGCCGTAGTTCTTGCCGGCCTCGGGCACGTTCACCTCGTCGCCGCCGCGCGCGCCGTGCTCGTGAATCCACAGCTTGCCGGTTTCCGGATGACGCGCCGCACCTTGCGGGTTGCGGTGACCATAGGACCAGACCTCCGGCAGGTATCCTTCCTTGCCGACGAAGGGATTGTCCGGCGGAATGCTGCCATCCGGATTGATGCGGATGACCTGGCCGCGGTTGATCGTGAAATTCTGCGTGCGTTGGCGCTCGCCGCGCTCGCCGATGGTGATGAAAAGCTTTCCTTCGGGCGAGAATACGAGGCGGGAGCCGAAATGCCTGCCGCCGCTGCTTTTCGGTTGCTGCCGGAAAATGACCTCGACGTCGCGCAGCCGGTTCGCCGCCTCGTCGAGACGCCCGCGCGCCACCGCCGTGCCTGCGCCGCCCGGCCCCGGTTCGGCATAGGAGAAATAGACCAGGCGGTTGGTTTCGAAATCAGGATCGATCTCTATATCGAGAGCGCCGCCCTGACCGCGGGCCCAAATCTCCGGCAAACCGTCCAGCGGCGGCGAGAGCGCGCCATCGTGCGAGACGATGCGAATGCGCCCCGGACGCTCGGTCACCAATATGCGGCCGTCGGGCAGGAAGGTCAGACCCCAGGGATGCACAAGCCCGTCGGCAAAGGTCTCGACCCGAAGGCGATAGTGCTCGCTCTCATAGACATCCGCGGCGAACGCGGCGCCCGGCAAAGCCGCCAGGACGCAGAAAAGGACTGCCAGGACGCGTTTCATGCCGGGCATGCTAATGCGCTCGCCGATCGCGGTGAATTCCGAATTGCCGACGGCCGGACCCGCACCGTTGTCGCACCGCTAGACGAAGGTCGGCGCGCGGTAGGGTTCCTTGGCGACCTTGATCGCATCGGCGAGATCGACCTTGCCGTTGAAAAGCGCCCGGCCGATCACGCAGCCCTCGATGTTGGGCAGATATTTCAGGATCGCGACATCGTCCAGGGTCTTGATGGTGCCGCTGGCAATGACCGGTATGGCGAGCTGCTCGCCCATGCGCATTGTGTTGGCGATGGTGCCGCCCGGCTGGTCGTCGCTGAGGTCGATGTCGGTGTAGATGATCTCGGCTACGCCGCTGTCCTCGAAGCTCTTGGCCAGATCGAGCGCGGTGAAGGTCGTCTCCTCCCGCCAGCCTTCGATGACGACCTTGCCATTGCGCGCATCCACGCTGACCACGATTTTTCCCGGATGGGAGCCGCAGGCCATCCTGACAAGGTTCCGGTCCTTGACCGCCGCGGTTCCCAGAACCACCCGGTGGGCGCCGTGGTCGAACCACCATTGTACCGATGCGATGGTGCGCACGCCGCCGCCGACCTGCACGGGAATGTCCACCGCCTCGATGATCTCGCGGATCAGCTCGGCATTGTGCCGGCCACCCTGCATCGCCCCGTCGAGGTCGACGACATGCAAAACCTCCGCGCCCTTGGCCTGGAAGTTCTTCGCCGTTTCCACCGGGTCGACGTCGTAGACGACCGGCTCTTCCATTCGTCCGCGAAGCAGATTGACGCACTGGCCGCGGCGCAATTCGATATCCGGATAGATGATCATGTCCCAAAGCCCTGTCGCTGGCTTGCGGTGCAGTCAAGAGAGTTGCATTGGTGCGAAGCAGGCGCAATCAAACTCGACACCGACGCGACCCTCCGGAGGCAAAAAGCTGCCATGGATCTGAATACACCTCCGCCCTCGGGCTCGCTGGCGGCCTGAGCGCCGCTCGGCCCAACACGGGCGACAGGAAAAAGAACAAGCGGGCCATTCGCCCACCGGCCGCATTGCCCGAAAAGCAGGACATCACGGCGAAGGGTCGAAAGATGGCTTACCTCGAGACCGGCCCTCGCCGGCCGCGCCTCGGCAAGGGGGAGCCGGTACTATTATTCTATTTTTCTGTAAAATATAATGTGTCGTGGTTTCTCCGGATCGAAGACGCATCATGCGTTGCGCAGCCTTGGCGATCCTCGCGGTGCTGGTATCGGGACCTTCCTATGCCGACGGCTGGGCGAGGACGAAAAACATCGCTGACGACATCATTTATGACGGCCGGAACACGACGTTCTATTGCGGCTGCGAATACACCTCCGACGAAGACAGCGACGGCAGTGGGGACATCACCGACACGAGCGAGTGCGCCTATGACGGCCCCGCCGCTCATTCCCATGTCGCGGGCGAAAGCGAATGGGAGCACATCGTGCCCGCATCGCTTATGCCGGCACGTGACTTTGAATGTTGGACGATGCCCGGTGGCGGCCGCGGGCACTGCGAGGATACGGATCCGCGCGCCCAGGCCATGATATTCGATCTCCACAACCTTGTGCCCTCGATCGGGCAGGTGAACCGGCTGCGATCCAACAAGCGGTATGGCCGCCTGCCGCACGACACGAGCGACTTCGGCGGTTGTCCGATCGAGAATGGCGACGACCTGTTCGAGCCGCCCGATTGCAGGAAGGGCGATGTGGCGCGCATCTGGCTCTATATGCGCCTCAGGCACGCCGTCGAAATCCCGGACGGAGAACTCGCGATGTTCCAGGAGTGGGCGGCCATGGACCCGGTTTCGCCCTGGGAAAGCGATCGGGAGGACCGGATCGCCGACTATTCGCGCGTCATCAATCCCTTCGTGCACGGCATAGAGGGTGATCCAGCCGGCGCGTGCCCCTGGGAGTGATCGCCCGGCCAGCCGCCGCAAACCATCCTGCGCCACCCCGTTATCCAGGTCGCCTTCAATGAACCGCCGGTGCGATTTGCGCGCCTGCGGAGGCCTCTCGGCGGAAACCGGCGGCGCGGCGCCCCGATCCCGAAGCAATTGGGAAATTCGGCCGATGATCGAGCGAATCCCTTGCCTTGCAGCGCGGAATCCCCTCTGATCTCCGCGGCGACCCACTGCACCGGGAACGGCTCTACGTGACGCGACTCAAGGATGAAATGGAAACGGATCTGGTTCGCGGCGCGCCCATGTTCGCCGGTCTCAAGGAGGATGTATTCGAGCGCCTGATCCAGCAGGCCGAGCGCAAGCATTACGACCGTGGAGATACGATTTTTCTGCAGGGCGATGTGGCGAGCGCCTGCTTCGTCGTCATCGACGGCTGGGTCAAGCTCTACCGCCTCACCGCCGCCGGCGACGAGGCCGTGGTGGCCGTCTTCACCCGCGGCCAGAGTTTCGCAGAAGCCGCAGCCTTCACCGACGGGGTTTATCCGGTCAGCGGAGAAGCGGCCACCGAGACCACGCTCCTGGCCATTCCCTGCCGGCCGCTGATCGAGTTGATCCGCCGCGATCCAGAGGTGGGCCTGGCCATGCTCGGCTCCACCTCGCGGCACCTGCAAATGCTGGTGCAGCAGATCGAGCAGTTGAAGGCGCACACCGGCGCCCAGCGTGTCGCCGAGTTTTTGATCTCGCTGAGCGAGGCGGACGAGGACCGCTGCGCCATCGGGCTTCCCTACGACAAGGCGCTGATCGCCGGACGGCTCGGCATGAAGCCGGAGTCGCTGTCGCGGGTCTTTGCGCGCCTGCGCCAGGTCGGGGTCAGCATCGAGCACAGCGTGGCCGTCATCGAAGACATGGATCGGCTGCGGCGCTTCGCCTTCCGGGACCGAAGCCAGCACGAATTGGATAGCTGATGGCAGAGACGAGACTGGAAAAGGTCGTGGCGCTGATCGACGCCGCGAACGCGCAGGACCCGGAGCGCCACGAGGACGACGGCCAGTCCCTTCCAGGCGCCTACCTCTACGGAAGACGGATGAGCGAGACGCTGGAGCGGTTGCGCCCCGAGGCGTCGGAGGCCCTGCGCATCGCCGTGCGCGCCCAGCATCTGGAGCGCTGGAAGCTGCCTCGCAAGGAGTTCCCGGAAGGCCGCGCGGGCTACTACGCCTGGCGGCGCGAGCAGGCGCGGCGCCACGCCGCACGGCTGGCCGAACTGATGGACGAGGCCGGCTACAGCGAGGAGGAGGCAGGGCGCGCCGGCTCCCTGGTGCGCAAGGAGGCCCTCAAGCGCGATCCGGAAACCCAGGCGCTCGAAGACTGCGCCTGCATCGTCTTCCTGGCGCATTACGCTGACGATTTCATCGCCGACTACGACGACGAGAAGGTGCGTGACATTTTGAGAAAGACGGCCCGCAAGATGTCGCCTGAGGGCCTGGCCATGGCCGGGAGCCTGCCGCTTTCCGAGCGTCTTGGCCGGCTGCTGGGCGAGGCGCTGTCGCAGTGAGGCCGTGCGGCGACTAGATGCCGAGGCTGCGGTGCAGCAGGGCGTCGTGGGTCTTGAAGTGATCGACGAACCAGGTCTGCACCGCTGCTGAAAGCCGCTTGCGGGAGTCGCCGTAGCGGCCGTGTTCGCAGTCGTCCATGATATCGCGCAGTTCGTCCAGCAGACGTTCGTGCTCCGCCTTGTGCTCGGCATAGCGTTCGTAACCGAAACGCCGCATGTTCGCCTCTTCAAGCGCGAAATGGGCCGATATCTTCGCCAAGACCTCGCCCAGGAACATTTCTATGCGTTCCTGCGAGGCCTCGCGGCCGAGCTCTTCGTCCAACTGGTTTATGAG
Organism: Rhodovibrionaceae bacterium; assembly: GCA_033722755.1. Taxonomy (GTDB): domain Bacteria; phylum Pseudomonadota; class Alphaproteobacteria; order Kiloniellales; family Rhodovibrionaceae; genus JAWVYK01. Next base: position 15,666 of record JAWVYK010000014.1, read on the forward strand.
CGAGATCAGTTGCCGGTGCTCGTGGTCGATCTCGGCGATTCCGGTCTCGAATTCCTTGCGCCATTCGATCAGCGCCATCGTCACTGCCTCCTAGCGTAGGATGAAGCCGCCCGCGTCGTCCCTGAAATCGATCGCGAGATTGCGCCTTGGGGAGAGCTGCACCTCGAATGTGGAGTTGTAATCGAAGCCGGTTTGCCCGCGGCTGTCGCGCAGACGAAGCTCCAAACTATGGTTCCCGGTGGGAACGGTGAATTCCCGGTAGACCTGAGCCGGCCCGTCGGCGGAAAGCCCCGAGGGCTCGATCTCTTCATCGTACAGCACCTCTCCGTCCATTCGCATCTGCACGCGCAGCGGAACCCGTTCGCGTGCGCAGGTGTTGGGCCGGCGCTCGGAGGCGGGCAGCTCGGCAATCTCCTCGCTGGAGAGCCTGCGGCATTCCTCGACGCGTTCGGCCCCGTGCGAAAAGCTGAGCTTGATCTGCGCTTTGTCGGCCGGAAAATTGCGGTGGGCGGGCTGGTTTGAGAAGTAGCCCGTAACCACGGCGGCGGCCAGGAAGAACGCCGCCATCCCAGCATATCGCATCACCCTAACCATCGTCCGCACCGATCCTTGCGAGATCCTTTCTGAACCGGGCGAGCTCGTCCCTCAGCATCTTTCCCTCGATCCGGTTCAGCCACAGACACCGCAGGCGTTCGCGCGGCACGCGCTCGCGCAGATAGGGATCGCGTTCGCCCGCCAGACGCTGCTGCGTCCACTCCAGGCCCAGGCGCGCGTGGCAGCCGTTCTCGGCACAGCCGGCAAGCACAACGCCGTCGGCGAGATCGCGGCTCAGCACGAAGTCGATGAACGCCGGCGGCAACTGGCCGACGCACACGAGGCTGACCAGCGCGACCTCGTCCTCTTCGCCTGTGCCCTGATTTCGAAGGTGGGGCGCCGCCCCGTAATCGCAACCGAAGACGATGAGGCGCGAATCACCCTTGAGGCCGGCCGCCGCTTCCTCCGTCGCCGCGCGCAGCTGGGCAATGCTCCGGTCCGGCAGGTCGATCCCCGGCGACAGCTCGGACATCCGCCGGAACGGCATCGAGGTCGGGCATGACCCGGCACAGATGCCGCAGGATACGCAGTTCGCCGGATTGACGATCGGCTCCAGATCGAAGGCCCGGCCATCGCTGCGCGGAACCATCGTGATCGCATTGAACGGACAGTCCTCGAAGCAGCGCGTGCAGCCGTTGCAGTTGGCGAGGTCGACCTCTGCGATGGCCGGCCGGCGCATCGGCGGCAGCCAGGGGATGGCCACCGCAATGACGAGCAGCACGCCCGCCGCGCTCCAGGTGACCGGCCCCGGCAGGCTGTCCAGCAAGGGGAAGAGCGGCAGGTAGAACCAGTCGAGGCCGACCTCTCCGGGCACGCGGGCGAGGTTCGCCGGACCCTGGCTCTCGGCCGGATAGATCAGACTCATCGCCAGCATCGAGCCGAAGACCCAGAACGCCAGGCCGCGCGGCGGATTGATCTTCGGCTTGGCGATGCGCTGCAGGTGCAGCCAGAGCAAGCCGAGCGCCAACAGCGGCACCGCGATGTGCATGAAGATCATGAGGGTGAAGAACCGACCCTCCAGCGCATCGGGCGCCATGAAATTGCGGGCCACCGGCTCGCCAAAGAGGCCCAGGCTGTCGAGCCACTCGGTGCTGACCTCGGCGACGTACTGCGCCAGCACGTCCCAGACCAGCCAATAGCCGGTGATGCCGGCCAGGAAAACCAGGATCATCACCGGTATCCCGGTCACCCAGCTGAACCAGCGGGCGCCGCGGTAGCGGTCGTTGGCAAATTCGCGCGCCAGGTGCAGCACCATGACGAGGACCAGTGCGTCGGACGCGTAGCGGTGCAGGCTGCGCATCACGCCAGCCAGATACCACTGCTCGTAGGTCATGTACTCGATGGACTCGTAGGCCTGTTCGACGCCGGTGTCGAAGAAGATGTAGACGTAGACGCCGGAGACCGCGACGACCCAGTAGAAGAAGAAACCAAGCGCGCCGAGATTGAGCAACGGGTTCCAGGACGCGGGGAAGACCCGCGCAAGCCACGACTCCGAGAAAAAAAAGGCCTGCCGCAGGCCCGAGCGGATGATCTCCATGGGGCCTATCCTGCCGCACGGCGGTTTCGGCGAAACTCCGCCACCAGCCAGGCAAAGACGAGCAGAAGACAGGCCCCTCCGATGATGAGGCCGACGAAGAGCGAATAGTTGAAGTAATAGCGACCGGTGTTGGGATTGTAGATCGTGCAGAAAAGCTTTATCCGGTCGACAACGTCGGAGAGGGTGGAAACGCTGCGGGTGCGCCCGTAGACCAGGTCCTTCAGCGGCTCGACCACGGCGGGGACCTCGAAAACGCCGCCGTAGATCTGCTGGTAGACGCGTCCCTCGGCGTCGACGACCGACACCTGCGCCATGTGATCGAAGCCGCCTGCCGACGGCTGCAGGGAGAAGCCTACGGCCTGTGTCAGATCCTGGATGGTCGCCTTGTCGGCGGACAGGAAATCCCAGTTCGGCAGATCGACCCCGTGCTGGCGGGCAAAGGAGCGCATGCGCTGGGGCGTGTCCTCCGCCGTGTCGAAGCCGACCGTGACGACGGAAAAGGACTGCGCGCCGAACAGCGTCTGCGATTCCTCCACCCCGGCGTAGAGGTGCTCGATGATGGCGGGACAGACGTCGGTGCAGCCGGTGTAGACGAGGCTCAGCAGCAGGGGCTGCCCGCGGTAATCGGCCAGCGACACCTCCGCCCCGTCGCTTCTGCGGAAGCTCAGATCGGGAAGCTCGCGGCCAACGGCCTGGCGGGACTGCGCCAGAGCCTGGTCGTAGTCGCGGCCCTCATCCGCGACCAGCGGATGCGGAAGCGTCAGCAGAAGCACCAGAAGCGCAAGCCAGCGAGATGTCATATCGCTACCGCGATGGCGCGGTCCAGTATGGCGCCGGAGACCAGAAGGCTGAGCTGCAGGAGCGATGCCAGGAAGTTGCGCAAAGCGTTGCGCCGGCTGGGATCCGCCAAGAGGCGCAGGCTCGTCCAGGTGAATATCGCTCCGCCGAGCACGGCGCCGCCGAGATAGGCGTAGCCGGCGCCCAGCAAGGCCGGAGCCAGAGCCAGCACCGAAAGCGCCAGCGTGTGACCCAGGATCACCTTGGCGCAGAACGCGTCGCCCGCAACGACCGGCAGCATCGGCACGCCCGCCTTGGCGTAGTCGTCGCGTGCGAGCATCGCCAGGCTCCAGAAATGCGGGGGCGTCCACAGGAAAAGCACCACGGCGAGGATGATGGCCTCTGCCCCGAGGGCCGGGGTCACGGCGGCCGCCCCGGCCAGCACGGCGAAGCTGCCGGCCAGCCCGCCCACGATGATGTTGGTCCAGGTCCGGCGTTTCAGCCAGATCGTGTAAACCACGCCGTAGGTGAAGGCGCCCAGAAAGGTGTAGAGCGCCGCCCAGGCGTTGGCGGCCAGCCACGCCAGTGCGACGGAGACGACCAGCAGTCCGACGATGGCCGCCAGCCAGCGCCCGTCGGCGCGGAACTGTCCCGTGACGAAGGGCCGCCCCGAGGTCCGCTTCATGCGCGCGTCGAGGTCCGTCTCGGCCCACTGGTTGAACGCTCCGGCGGCGCCTGCGGCAAGAAACACCGCAAGCGCCAAAAGGCCGATGCGCCAGAGCTCGGGCAACGGGTCCGCCGCGATCGCCACGCCGGCCACCGCGCTCAGCATGATGGCCACCGCGATGCGCGGCTTGAAGATCAGGACGATCTCGCGCACCAGGCTCGCATTTTCCCTCACGAGAAGCGCATCGGTCATCGGATTACACCTGCGTTCAACGGTTCAGCCGCACTCAGCTCATCGGCCAGAGCTCGGAGAGATACTTCCAGTTCACGAAGTAGTAGAGGACGAAGGCCGCGAAGAAGACGGCGACGAGCACGTAGGTGCCGGGCAGGTGGAAGGTGCCCGCGTTGCCGTACGTGGATACCGCGTCGCTCGGCCGGCGCAT
>JAWVYK010000015.1:0-19226 GCA_033722755.1 Rhodovibrionaceae bacterium
AGGCCACGGAGGACCTGGAGAACCTGAAGGGCGCCAAGGACAGCATCGACCGGCTTTCCTCGCCGCCCGCCGCGCCGGAACAGAACGGCGACCAGAACGGCGGTGCATCGGACGGCGAAGCCGGTTATAAGGACGAGCAGCGCCAGGACATGGACCGCGTCATCGAAGGCGTGCAGTCCGGGAGTCCATCGAATTGATCACGACCAATCCTTTCGACGACGACAAGCTGCGCGAGGAGTGCGGCATCTTCGGCGTCTTCAACTCGCCCGACGCCTCCGCGCACACGGCGCTTGGCCTGCATGCGCTCCAGCACAGGGGCCAGGAAGCCGCCGGCATCGTCGCCTACGACGGCCGCGAATTCCGCGCCCACCGCGACCAGGGGCAGGTGGGCGACATTTTCTCCACCGGCCCGCTGATGGAGCGGCTGAAGGGTCACGCGGCCATCGGCCACGTGCGCTACTCGACGACCGGCGAGACGGCGCTGCGTAATGTGCAGCCGCTCTTCGCCGACCTCGAGTTCGGGGGCTTCGCGCTTGCCCACAACGGCAATCTGACGAATGCACGGGCGCTGAGGAAGGAACTCGTGCGCCGCGGCAGCCTGTTCCAGTCGACGACGGACACCGAGGTCATGGTGCATCTCATGGCCACCTCGCCGTACGACAGCGTCATCGAGCGGGTCATCGACGCGCTCAGACAGGTGGAAGGCGCCTACTCCTTCGTGTGCCTGACCGACAGCCAGGTGATTGGCGTGCGCGACCCGCTGGGCGTCAGGCCGCTGGTGCTGGGCGAGCTTGGCGAAAGCTACATTCTGGCCTCGGAGACCTGCGCCCTGGACATCATCGGCGCGGAGTTCGTACGAGACATCGAGGCGGGCGAGATGGTCGTACTCGATGCCGACGGCGTGCACTCCTACCGCCCCTTCCCGCCGACACGACAGCGTTTCTGCGTTTTCGAGTACATCTATTTCGCGCGGCCCGATTCCGTCATGGAGGGCAAGTCGGTCTACGAGGCGCGCAAACGCATCGGCGCCGAGCTGGCGCGCGAGGCCCCCGTCGATGCGGATGTCGTGATACCCGTGCCCGACAGCGGCGTCCCCGGAGCCATCGGCTATGCCAATGAAGCGAAGATTTCATTCGAGCTCGGCATCATCCGCAACCACTATGTCGGCCGGACCTTCATCGAGCCCACGGACCAGATTCGCCATCTGGGCGTGAAACTGAAGCACAACCCGAACCGCCGCTTCATCGAGGGCAAGCGCGTCATCCTGGTCGATGATTCCATCGTGCGCGGCACGACCTCGGTGAAGATCGTGGAAATGGTGCGTGCCGCGGGCGCCAAGGAAGTGCATATGCGCATCGCCGCGCCGCCGACGACGCACTCCTGCTTCTACGGCGTCGACACGCCAGAGCGCAGCCAGCTCTTGGCCTCGCAATACGACGTGGAAGGCATGGCCGAATATATCGGCGTCGATTCGCTGTCCTTCGTGTCCATGGACGGGCTCTACCGGGCGATGGGTTGGCAACACCGGGACCCGGATAGCCCGCAGTTCTGCGATGCCTGCTTCACCGGCGATTACCCGACCCGTCTGACGGACGAGGAAGGCGGCAACCGCCAAGCACAGCTTTCGCTCCTCGCCGAAAGCGCGTAGCCTTGGCCCCTGTGAGGGCTGGAAATGAGGGCTACGGACAAGCTGGCTGAGGGAAGCCACCCATGCTCGCTCGAGTGCTGAATGGCCTGTTCGGCGTTGCCGGCGCCGGCAGCGCCTCGCAGTTGCCTGCGTTTTATCAGCAATACACGCTCGTCCTGAAGGGAATGCTGACCAAGGCCGAGCGCGATGCCGAACCTTTGCGCGAGTTCGCGCTGAAGGCGGGAAAGTCGTTGGACGAGCTCCTGGAAGGCCTGACCGGAAACAACCCGGAGTTCGCCGCCCTGATCGGCGAAGGCGCACGCAACGACCTGCGCCAGGCGCTGGAATACCGAGAGGCATACGACGCCTTGGCGTCCGCTGGGCCTCTGGAACGATGGTATGTCTTTGGCCAGCACTTCGACGCCGAAATCGCCAGCAAGACTTTCGAGTCCTTCGAGCCCGCCGTGCCGGTCACCCCGGAGGCGGCCGCCTATGCTGGAATCGGTCTATTGCTCGGTTTGCTGTTGCTTGCCGGCGGCGAGCGCGGCATGAAGGGCGCTGTCCGCCGTGCGCGCGGCCGCAAGGACAGTCCCCATACCGCCCGCGACCTTCGCGAGCCGCACCTGTAGCGGCAAGCATTCCCGCGCCGCGGCCGAAAACGTAACCACCGGAGCCTCATGACCGACAGCACGCAGGACGCACCCGCAACCGGCCGGCTTGCCGGACGCCTGACGCTTGTCACCGGTGCCTCCAGGGGCATCGGGCGCGCCGTCGCCAAGCGTTTCGCCGCCGAAGGCGCGCACCTTATCCTGATCGCGCGCACCAAGGGCGCCCTAGAGGAACTGGATGACGAAATCCAGGCCGCCGGCCACCCGCAGCCCACGCTGCTGCCGCTCAACCTGCGCCAGTTCGATCAGATCGACGCGATGGGGGCCTCGATCTATCAACGTTTCGGCAAGCTCGACGTGTTGGTTGGCAATGCGGGTGTGCTCGGCAACCTGTCGCCGGTGGGACATATCCCGCCAAAGAGCTGGCAGGAGGTCATCGACGTGAATTTGACGGCGAACTACCGTCTGCTGCGCAGCCTCGACCCCCTGTTGCGACAGTCGCAGGCCGGGCGCGCAATCTTCGTCACCTCCGGCGTGGCGCGCGCCGACTTCGCCTATTTCGGCGCTTATGCGGTCTCCAAGGCGGGACTCGAGAAGCTGGTGAAGACCTACGCAGCGGAGATCGGCAAAACGAATGTCCGGGCCAACCTGCTCGACCCCGGCGTGGTGCGCACCTCGATGCGCGCGCAGGCCTTTCCCGGCGAAGACCCGTTGCAGCACCCCGAGCCCGAGGCCATCACGGAGGCCTTCGTCGGCCTTGCCGAAGCCGGTTGCAGCAAGAACGGCGAGATCGTGCAGGCCTGAATCGGCCCCGGCTAGGCTTCGATGGTGGTGCCGTAGCCCTTTTCCGCACACTTGCGTGCCGCGACCAGCGCTATGGCGGTGTCCTGCACGCCGGTGCCCGTGAGATCGGCGATGGTGATCTCCTCGACGCCTCTGCGACCAGCCACCCGCCCCTCGACGAGGCTGCCGAGTTCACTCGCCGGCGCATCCTCGGCCAACGCCCCGGCGTCCACGGCGTGGTGCATTTCTCCGAGGCGCAGGGATTGCACCCGGCTGTCCACCACCAGCCGGTCGGCCGCGGCCAGGGCCTCTGGCGCGATTTCGTTCTTGTCCTCGGCATCCGAGCCCATGGCCGTGATGTGCAGGCCGGGGTGCAGCCAATCGGCCTGCACCAGCGGTTGGCGCGCGGGCGTGGTGGTGATCACGACATCGCTCTCGCGCACCACGGCCTCGGCGCTGTCGCGCGCCTCGACGGCGATGCCCAGACGGTCGGACATCTCCCTGGCGTAGGCCTGGGCTTTTTCGCCGTCGCGCGCCCAGACCAGCACGCGCTCCAGCGGCCGCACGAGGTTGAGCGCCTCGATCTGCAGGCGCGCCTGTGTGCCCGCGCCCAGAACGCCGGCCGTCCTGGCATCCTCTCGCGCCAGGTGACGCGCGGCGACGGCTCCGGCTGCGGCCGTGCGCACGTCGGTCAGATATCCATTGTCGAGCAGCACCGCCTCGACGCGTCCGGTTTTGGCGGAGAGCAGCGTCATCATGCCCGACAGGCTGGGAAGGCCCAGTTTCGGGTTGTCGAAAAAGCCGGAGCTGACTTTCAGGGCGAACGACTCGAACCCGCGCACGTAGGCAGTCTTGACGTCCATCTCGCCATTATGGTCGTGCACGTCCAGCCTGAGGATCGGCGGCATGACCGCATCGCCGCGCGCCAGCGCCGCGAACGCCTCGGCGACGACGTCGACGGTCTCCGCGTCGAGGCCGACGCAGTCCCGGATTTCCCTTTCCGTCAGAATCGAGATGGCCATAGCGCCCGCTCCTTAACCCGTAAGGCTCCGATCAGGAGGATGATCCCTTCGATGCAATGACACTGAGAAAGGTATCGAGGTCGACGTTCTGCCCGCTGAGAACGGTGACGACGCGCTGACCGGCGAGATCGAGCTTGCCGGCCAGAAGCGCCGATAATCCGACGACAGCGCTCCCCTCGGCCACGATCCGCTCCTCACGGAAGGCTAGCGCCATGGCGCTGGCGATGTCTTCCTCGCTGACCAGTACCGTCTCGTCGACAAGCTCGCGGGTCATTTCGAACGTCACTTCGTTGTCGAGCCCGATGCCGCCGCCGAGACTGTCGGCAAGGCTTTCGGCTTCCTCGACCTCGACCGGCTTGCCGGCCTCCAGGCTGGCATGCATGGCCGCGCCGTTTTCCATCGAAATGCCGATCACCCGGATGTTCGGGTTCGCGGACTTCAGCACCCGCGCGATGCCGGCGATCAGTCCGCCGCCTGAAAGCGGAATCAGCGCGCAATCCAGGTTCGGCAGGTCTTCCAGCAGCTCGAGGCCGATTGTCCCCTGCCCCGCGACGATCAGCGGATCGTCGAAGGGCGAGACGAAGGTCAGTCCTTCCTCCTCCACCAACCGACGGCCTTCGACCATGGCCTGGTCCTGGCTGCGGCCGTGGATGATGACTTCGCCGCCCATGGCCTTGACGCCCTCGACCTTGACCTTGGGGACCAACTCGGACAGGCAGACCTTCGCCGTGACCCCGGCTTGCCGCCCGGCATAGGCGACGGCGCGTCCGTGGTTGCCGGTGGAAACGGCCACGACGCCCTGCTTTCTGGCCCGCTCGTCCAGGCTCAGCACCTTGTTGAAGGCCCCGCGCGCCTTGAAGGCGCCCGTCACCTGGAGAAACTCCAGCTTCAGATGCAGCTCGCAGCCAAAGCGCTCGGAAAGCCCCTCGGAATAGCGCATCGGCGTGCGCAGGACGTGCGGAGCGATGCGCGCACGCGCCTGATAGATATCCTGCAGGCTGACCGGCATCGCTCAACTCCCCGAAGCACGGTTAAGCTGCCTTCCAGAGTCCTTCGCGGACCAATTCGTCGCTCACCCGATCGACCGCCTTGCGGGTGCGCTCGACGACTTCGTCCACCTCCTCGCGGGTGATGCACAGCGGCGGCGCGAAACCGAGGATATCGCCGTGCGGCATGGCGCGCGAAATGAGCCCCTCGTCAAGGCAGGCAGCAGCAAGGCGCGGACCGACCTTGAGGTCCGCGTCGAAGCGCTCCTTCTTCTGCTTGTCGGCGACGAACTCCAGCGCCGCCAGAAGGCCGACGCCCCGCACCTCTCCGACCAGCGGGTGGTCGCCGAAGGTGGCCTGCATGCGATCCTGCAAATAAGCGCCGGTGTCGCGGGCGTTGCCCGTGAGGTCCTCCTTCTCGATGACGTCCAGGTTCGCCATGGCCGCAGCTGCGCCCAGCGGATGGGCCGAATAGGTGTAACCGTGCGAGAAAGGCCCGAACTGATCGGAGCCCTGCTCCAGCACTTTCCAGACCTTTTCGCTGACGATGGCGCCGGACAGCGGCACGTAGGCCGACGTCAGGCCCTTGGCCACGGTAATGAGGTCCGGCTCGATATCGTACATGTGACTGCCGAAGTCGGTGCCGATGCGTCCAAAGCCGCAGACGACCTCGTCGGCTATCAGCAGCACGTCGTGCTTCTTCAGAACCGCCTGGATCTCCTGCCAGTAGCCTTCGGGCGGCGGGATGATGCCGCCCGTGCCCAGCACCGGCTCGCCGATGAACGCGGCAACCGTGTCCGGGCCCTCGCGCTCGATCATGGCGTCCAGCTCGTCGGCGCACTTCTTCGAGAACTCGCGCTCGCTCATCCCCTCCTCGGCGCCCCAGTAGTGGTGCGGCGTGGAGGTGTGGAGAATGGGGCGCACGGGCAAATCGAATGCAGTATGGAAAACCGGCAGGCCGGTCATGCTGCCGGAGACCACGCTGGCGCCGTGATAGCCACGCAAACGCGATATGATCTTCTTCTTCTCGGTGCGGCCCAGGACGTTGTTGTAGTACCAGACGATCTTGGCCTGCGTCTCGTTGGCGTCGGACCCGGACAGGCCGTAGTAGACACGGCTCATCTTGCCGGGCGCCCGCTCCACCAGCCGCTGCGACAGGCGAATCGTCGGCTCGTTCGAATTGCCGGCATAGGCGTGATAGTAGGCCAGCTTCTTGGCCTGCTCGTAGATGGCCTGCGCCACCTCCTCGCGGCCGTAGCCGATGTTCACGCAATACAGCCCGGCGAAGCCGTCGATGAGGTCCTGCCCCTTCTGATCGTGGATATGGATGCCCTTGCCGCCTTCGATGATGCGCGGGCCGCCGAGCTTGCCCGAGGCGAAATCCTTCAGGTTTGTGAAGGGATGGATGACCGTCTCGCGATCGATCTGCTCGAGAGTCAGGTTGTGTCCTGCCGTCTCCGTCATTTTAGTCTCCTGTGTTCCAGGGGTTTGGCGATCAGGCGTCCAGGTCGCCCATCGAGTAGTATTTGATTTCGCTATATTCATCGAGTCCGTAGCGCGACCCCTCGCGGCCCATTCCGGACTGCTTGACCCCGCCGAAGGGCACCGGCGCGCCGGTCATCTTCACCGCGTTGATGCCGACCATGCCATATTCCAGCGCCTCGCCGACCCGCCAGATGCGGCCAATCTCACGCGTGTAGAGATAGGCGGCGAGGCCATAGATGGTGTCGTTCGCGATGCGAATGGCGTCCGCCTCGTCGTCGAAGGGCATTACCGGAGCCACCGGGCCGAACGTCTCCTCGCGGTAGATCGCCATATCGGCCGTCACGTCGGCGAGCGCCGTCGGCTGGAAGAAGTTCTCCCCCAGATCGAGCCGCTCGCCGCCGGCAAGCAGCCGGGCGCCCTTCTCCAGTGCATCGCGCACATGCGCTTCGCATTTTTCGACCGCCTCTGGCCCGATGAGCGGTCCCTGCTGCACGCCGGGCTCCATGCCGTTGCCGACCTTGAGCGCCGCCACCTCCTTGGCGAAGCGTGCACAAAAGGCGTCGTAAAGCTTGCGGTGAACCAGGATACGGTTGGCCGCCAGACAATCCTGGCCCGTGGTCTGGAACTTGGCCGCAATGGCCCCGCGCACCGCCTTGTCCATATCGACATCGTCGAACACGATGAACGGCGCGTGACCTCCCAGTTCCATGGACACACGTTTCACGGTTTCGGCGCTCTGCCCGATAAGCAGGCGGCCCACCTCGGTCGAGCCGGTGAAAGAAATCTTGCGGACGGTCTCGCTGTCCGTCAGCGCCTTGCCGATGACGCGCGACGAGCCGGTCAGAACCGAGAAGAGGCCAGCCGGCAGCCCGGCGCGCTCGGCCAGAACCGCCAGCGCCAGCGCCGAGAACGGCGTCTCGCTTGCCGGGCGGACGACCATCGGGCATCCCGCAGCCAGCGCCGCACCGACCTTGCGCGTGATCATGGCGGAGGGAAAATTCCAGGGTGTGATGCAGGCAGTGACGCCGATAGGCTCGCGGGTGACGACCAAGCGGCTGCCGTCGAGATGCGTCGGAATCGTGTCGCCATAGAGGCGCTTGGCTTCCTCTCCGAACCACTCCAGGAAGGAGGCCGCGTATTCGATCTCGCCGCGCGCCTCGTCGAGCGGCTTGCCCTGCTCCACCGTCATGATGACGGCGAGGTCGTCGCGCTCGTCCAGCATGAGGTCTGCCCAGCGGCGCAGGATCCGCCCACGATCCTTGGCGAGCATGGCCCGCCAGCGCGGCCAGGCCCGTGCAGCGGCCGCGATGGCGCGTTCGGTCTCGGCAGCGCCCATGTCGGGCACGCTTCCGATTTCGCTGGCGTCGGCGGGGTTGGTGACGCTCAGCACACCCCCGCCGTCAGCCGGAAGCCACTGACCGTCGAGATAGGCTTCTTCGCGCAGAAGCGAGGGATCGCGCAGCTTCTCGGAAAGAGAGGCCTTGCCCTCAGATACGAAATGGTGACTGGTCATCGCATCCTCCCCGCGACATGAAAACCGAACGGACATCACGAAAGGCGCGGCGCGCCGCGGCACGCCAGCTACGCATCAAATAGCAAATGGGCTGCCGCGTTACCTGTTGAAGTGGCGCGGCGGGACAGCGATTTTCCCTGTGAGAGCCGCGCTTCACAGCGATTTTCGCTGCTGTGCGCGCCGGTTTACTTCGCGCTGTCGGTCAGGATCTCGGGGCCGGGTCCGGGATCGTGTTTCACCGGCTTGGTGACGACGTAGGTGAAATAGCGGCCAATGCCGATGTCCTGTTCGAGGAAATCGTCCATCAGCGCCTGGTAGTGCGTGATGTCGCGCGCGACGACTTTCAGCAGGTAATCGATGCCCCCGCCGATCGCGTAGCATTCACTGACCCAGGGGCAATCCGCCATCGCCCGCTCGAAACGCTCGAAATCCGTCGCCTCGTGGGACTTGAGCGTCACCTCCACGAAAACGGTGGCCACTGCCGAGAGCTTGGCGAGGTCGATTTCCGCCCGGTAGCCGCAGATGTAACCGGCATTCTCCAGACGGCGCACGCGCTCCATGCAGGGACTGGGAGAAAGGCCGATCTCATCGGCCAGGCGCACCTTTGTGATCCGCCCTTCGCGCTGCAGAACGCTCAGTATCTTGATATCCAGCCGATCCAGTTTCATAGCGCTGCGCTCGTTTCCTGCGACTCCGAGCCGTCGCGTCGCAATCGTCGCCTTGGAGGCCGCACATAGGCAAGGACGACAATTTGCGATACCACAGATTGCGAGCGGTATACGCAGCGGAGTCGACGCCCGTCCGAAGCCGACATCGGGAGCGCAGATTATGACCGAGAGCCAGGACAACGTTGTGGCCGCTGATTTCGGCGCGCAACCGGGTATGCCGCCCCTGCCCTTCGAGCGCCAGGAATATCTGCGCCGTATCGAAGAGACGAAGCGGTCGATGGCCACCGCCGGCGTGGACGTGCTGTTGTCGGTCAATCCGGCCAACATGAACTACCTGACCGGTTACGACGGCTGGTCGTTCTATGTGCATCAGGTCGTCGTGCTGCGCATCGACCACGAGGAGCCGTTGTGGATCGGCCGCCAGCAGGATGCGAACGCGGCGCGGGCGACCACCTTCCTCAGGCCCGAGAATATTTACGGCTATCCCGACGACTATGTGCAGTCGCGCTACAAGCATCCAATGGACTTCGTCGCTGACATCCTGGCGGCAAAAGGCTGGGACGGCGGGCGCGTCGGCGTCGAGATGGACAGCTACTACTACACCGCCGCCGCCCATGCAGCGTTGCAGCGCAGCCTGCCCAATGCCGAGCTCAAGGATACCGACACGCTGGTCAACTGGGTGCGCGCGATCAAGTCGCCGGCGGAACTGGAGTTTATGCATCAGGCCGCGCGGATCGTGGAACAGACCATGCAGCGCGCGATCGATTCGATCGAGCCCGGCGTGCGGCAGTGCGACGCCGTTGGCCAGATCTACGACAGCGCCATATCGGGCACGCCGGAATACGGCGGCGACTATGCCGCCATCGTGCCGCTGCTGCCGACCGGCCCCGGCACATCGACACCACACCTCACCTGGACGGATCAGCCGTTCCGCATCAACGAAGCGACGATCCTGGAGCTGGCCGGATGCCGCCGCCGCTATCACTGCCCGATGGCGCGCACGCTTTATCTCGGCCCGGCCTCCGACCTGCTCATCGACGCCGCCAAGATCATAGTCGAGGGCATCGGCGCAGCGCTGGAGGCGGCGCGGCCCGGCAACACCTGTGAGCAGGTCGAGGCCGCATGGCGCGAGGTGATCTCCCGGCACGGGCTGACCAAGGAATCGCGCATCGGCTATTCGACGGGCCTAAACTACCCGCCGGACTGGGGCGAACACACCATGAGCCTGCGCCCCGGGGACGACACCGTGATACAGCCCAACATGACCTTCCATCTGATCCCGGGCATCTGGGCGGACGGCTGGGGCATCGAGATTTCCGAGTGCTTCAGGGTCACGGACGAGGGCGCGGAGCCCTTCTGCGACTTTCCGCGTCAGCTCATCGTCAAGGACTGAAGCCGCCTCGCCTCCCTCAGCTACCGCCCGGCATCCTTGGCAGCCTGCCGGATTTCGCTCAGGGTTTTGAAGGTCGTAATTGCTTCGGGGTCGAGCTTGAGCTCGATGAGCGCCGGCCGGCCGGCGGCAACGGCGGCCTCGAAGGCTTCGCCGAAGTCAGCCGTGCGCGAGACCTTCTCTCCCCAGGCGCCATAGGCTCGCGCCAGCGCCACGAAATCGGGATTGACCAGGGCCGTCGCGCTTTCCCGCCCGGGATACTCGCGCTCCTGATGCATGCGGATGGTCCCGTACATCTCGTTGTTGACCACGATGACCACGATGGCCGCGCCATATTGAACGGCAGTGCCGAGTTCCTGGCCCGTCATCTGGAAATCGCCGTCGCCTGCAAAGGCAACGACCAGGCGCTCGGGCGCGGTGAGCTTGGCGGCCACGGCCGCCGGGACGCCATAGCCCATTGATCCCGACGTGGGGGCAAGTTGGGTCTTCCACCCGCGGAAGCGATAGAAGCGGTGCACCCAGCCGGCAAAGTTGCCCGCCCCGTTGGTGATCACCGCATCCTCGGGCAAGCGCTCGCGCAGCCAGGCCATGACCTCCGCCATCTGCACCTCGCCCGGACATGCGACCGGCTCCGTCCAGGCGAGATAGTTGTGCCGCGCGCCCTGCGTCCATTCGCGCCATTTGGGATTTTCCACCGGCGCAAGCGCGGCCAAGGCATCGGCGAACTGCGGCATTCCCGAGGCGATCCCCAGGACCGGGGTATAGACGCGACCAAGCTCCTCGGCGGCCGGAAAGACGTGCACCAGTTTCTGTTCCGGCACCGGCGCCCTGATCAGCGTGTAGCCGTTGGTCGTCGCCTCGCCCAGACGCGGGCCTATGGCAAGCAGGAGATCGGATTGGCGGATCGTCTCGGCCAGTTTGGGATTGATCGCCAAGCCCACGTCGCCGACGTAGCAAGGGTGCGTGTTGTCGAAGACGTCCTGATAGCGGAATGCAGCCGCCACAGGCAGGGCGTTGGCCTCGGCGAAATTGCGCAAATTCCTGCGCGCGGGCTCGTCCCAGCGGGCGTGGCCCACAATCGCGACAGGCCGTCTCGCGGCGGCCAGCAGTTCGCGAAACCGCGCCATGTCTGCCGCCGAAGGCGCAGCGGCGACCGGTTCGTAGGCGGCAACGTCTTCGACCGCGGCTTCTTCGCTCAGCACATCCTCGGGCAACGCCAGAACGACCGGGCCGGGGCGTCCCGACGTCGCGGTGCGGAAGGCGCGGGCGACGAACTCCGGGATGCGCTCGGCGCTGTCGATTTCCGCCACCCATTTGGCAAGCGGCGCATACATCTGCCGGTATTCGATTTCCTGAAAGGCTTCGCGCTCGCGCATGGCGCGCGCCACCTGACCCACGAAGAGAATCATCGGCGTTGAATCCTGGTGGGCCACGTGCACTCCGGCGCTTGCATTGGTCGCGCCCGGTCCGCGCGTGACGAAGCAGATGCCCGGCCGCCCCGTCATCTTGCCGTAGGCGTCCGCCATCATGGCCGCGCCGCCTTCTTGCCGGCAGACGGTAAAGGCGATCTGCGGCGTGTCGTGAAGCGCGTCGAGCACCGCCAGGTAGCTCTCGCCCGGCACGCCAAAGGCCCTGTCGACGCCGTTGCCCACCAGCGCGTCGACCAGGATGCGCCCACCGCTGCGCGGACCGGATGAATGTGCCATTGGCTGCCTTCTTTCTTCTTCAGATGACATTGAGCTCGCGGATCGGCCGGCCTTCGGCGAAGCGCGCAAAATCGAACGCCGAGAGGTCGAGGCTGCGATATTCCCCATGCACGATAAGTTCGGCAATACCGCGGCCGACCGCCGGCGATTGCTGCACGCCGTGGCCGCTGAAGCCGTTGGCCAATACGAAGTTCGCCACCTCCGGATGGCGTCCCAGGATGGCGTTGTGGTCAATCGGGTTGACGGCGTAGTGGCCGGCCCAGCCGCCGGTCAGCTTGAGCGCCTCGAACGCCGGCACGCGCCGGGCCAGGACCGGCCAGACGAGATCCTCGAAGGCCTGCCAGTCGACGTCGAAGTCCTCGCAATCGGGATCGGGCTGGCCGGGTCCGGGCGAGGAGCCGCATATGAAACCGGCGCCTTCCGGGCGCACATAGACACCGCTGGGATCGACGATAAGCGGGCAATCCGGCAGCTCAGCCGGGCTGTCGAAGACGAAGACAGACCGTTTGCGCGGGTAGACGGGCAGGTCTATCGCCGCCATTTCGGCGACCTTGCGCGCGGCGGGGCCGGCCGCATTCACGATCTCTGCGGCAGCGAGCTTTTCGCCGGACGCGAGTTGAACCGCCATGACGCGGCCACCGGTGCACTCCATCGCCACGACCTCGCCCTCCAGATAGCGCACGCCGAGATGACGGGCTTTGCGCCGAAAGGCCTGCATCAGTGCGTAGGCATCGAACCAGCCCTCCTCGGCCAGGCCAAGCGAGCCCCCCGCCAGACCGCTTACGTCAATCCAGTCGAATCTCCGGCCGATATCGTCGGGCTCGAGCAGTTCGATCGAACAGCCTTGGGCACGCTGCACGGCGTGATTGGCGCGCAGGGTCTCGAGACCCTCTGCGCTTGCCAGCAACAGGTAGCCGCGTTCCTGAAAGCCGACATCCGGGACCTCGCCGTCGAGCTCCAGCCAGTCGCCGAGCGACTTTAGGAAGCTCACGCCGAAGCGCGACATGGCGATGTTCTCGGGGCGCGAAAACTGCACGCGGATGGAGCTCAGCGAGAGCGAGGTCGAGGCCTGGGCGTAGCCCGGGTCCCGCTCGACCACCAGCACCTTCAGCCGGCCGCCGCTTTCGCGCGCCAGGAAGTAGGCGATCGCGCTGCCCACGATCGCTCCGCCAATGATGATGACATCGTAGTTTCCGGCGGCGGTCATCGTCCGCTCAATAGCCCAGCGCGCAGCCGTCCTTGCGCGGGTCCGAGCCACCCGTCAGCACCCCTTGCTCCCAGTCGATCTGGATCGCCTGGGCGCCGCCGATCGGACGCTGCGGTCGGCTCGGTTCATGGCCGCGGGCGCGCAGACCTTCGACCACCGGCTCCGGCACGCCGCTCTCCACGTCCAAGGTGCCGGACTTCGGCTGCGGAAAGATGCGCGGCAGGTCGATCGCCTCCTGGATGTCGAGTCCGTAGTCGATCATGCTCGTCAGCAGGTGGGCGTGCCCGCAGGCCTGATAGTGGCCGCCCATCACGCCGAAGGGCATGACGGCCCGGCCCTCGCGGCCAAGCATGCCGGGAATGATCGTGTGCATCGGCCGCTTGCCAGGGGCGATGCAGTTGGGGTGGGCCGGATCGAGCGAGAAGCCGCTTGCGCGGTTGTGCAAGAGCACACCTGTCTTGGGACTGACGAGGCCGCCGCCGAAGCTCTCGAACAGCGAGTTGATGAAGCTGACGGCGTTGCGGTCCTTGTCCACGACGGAAATGTAGACGGTGTCCGTGTGCGCCGGCATCGGGGCGGGCGGAAGCTCCGCCATCGCGCGATCGTATGAAATCATCTGCCGCAGGCGCGCCGCTCGCTCTTCGGAGAGCCACTCCTGGACGGGCACATCCGCATGCGCGGGGTCGGCCAGCATGGCGTCGCGGTCCCGGTATGCCAGCCTGGCCGCTTCGGCTTCCAGATGCAGCCGCTCCACCGACAGCGGACCAAGAGCGCCCAGATCGAAGCTGGAGAGCATATTCAGAATCTCCAGCGCCACGATGCCCTGTCCATTTGGCGGGCACTCCCAGACCTCATGGCCGCGGTAATGCGTCTTGATGGGCGTAACGTATTCGCCCTCTACGCTCGCGAAGTCCTCCAGCGTGTGACAGCCGCCCAGCGACTGCAGATAAGTCACCATGTCCTCGGCAACCGGGCCCTTGTAGAAGCCATCCGGGCCTTCTTCGGCCACGATCGAAAGTGTGCGCGCCAGCTCTGGCTGGCGGTGCACCTCTCCCGGACGCAACGCCCGATCCTCCGGCAGGAAGATGCGCCGTGCCGTCGGGTCCTTGCGAAGCACGCCGGCCTCGCGCGTCCAGTCGGCAGAGACACGTTGACCTATCGGATAGCCGTCGCGGGCGAACGCGATGGCCGGTTGCAGGAGTTCGCCCAGGTCCTTGCGGCCATGGTCCCGCAGCAGGCGCGACCACGCGTCGATGGCGCCGGGTATGGAAACGGCGTGCACCGTATCGCGCGCCAATTCCGTAACGCCTTGCTGGCGGAACCAGTCAACCGTAGCGCCCGCCGGCGCGGGACCCGAGCCGTTGAACGCGATCGGTTCGTCGCTTCCGCCGGGCGACATCATAACGAAACAGTCACCGCCGATGCCCGTCGACTGGGGCTCGACCACGCATTGCACAGCACAGGCCGCGACGGCCGCGTCCATCGCCGTGCCGCCGTCCCGCAGAACATTCACGGCCGTCACCGTGGCCAGCGGATGCGATGTCGCCGCCATGCCGTTCATAGACATCACCGGCGAACGGCCGGGCAGTTCCAAGTTTCGCATCTGCGATCTATCCCTCGTTCATTGCGTATCGCCGCACCCCACGCGGCCGCATTCGGGCCAACGCTAGAGCAAGCCGGCAATATCGGCAAATAGCCGTTTTACCGGTCCCGCTGCGCGTCTCTTACACGGCCTCGTGACCGCATGGCCCCACAGGATGCTTGGAAGTGATGTCGCATCTTGGCAAGATTGTCCCGACGGGAACAATGGATGAAAGTGATCCTTCGGCGGCAATGCGCGCCCGGTATAAAGAACGCTCAAGCTTCTCAAAGGACGCGAAGGATTACGTCTGCCAATCATTCAGGATTGTAGGTTGACCATTGGACCCGTCCTCGAATCAATCTACGCCGGACAAACTGGCGACCGAGAAATCCAACAGGGAGCTTTGGGAGGATCGCAATAATGGACAAATTCAAGCAACTGGAACGCGCGTTCGCGGAAGGCCGGATCAGCCGCCGCGAATTCATGATCGCCGCCAGCGCCATAGGCGCGGGTGTTGCGGCATCGGGTCTCATCCTGCCGAAAGGCGCGCACGCGGCCACGCCTAAGAAGGGCGGTCGGCTGCGCATAGGGACGGCAGGCGGCAATACCACCGACTCGCTGGATCCCGCGACCTACACCGACACCTACATGCTGACCGTCGGCTTCTCGACGCACAACACGCTCACGAACATGTCTCCAAAAGGTGTGGTCGAAGGCGATCTCGCGGAAAGTTGGGAACCCTCCCCCGACGCCAAGAGCTGGACCTTCAAGCTGCGCAAGGGCGTCGAATTCTCGAACGGCAAGGAACTCACCGCGCATGATGTGATCGCGACGATGAACCATCATCGCGGCGAGGAATCCAAATCCGCCGCGAAGTCCATCGTCGATCCAATCGTCGAGATGAAGGCCGAGGACAAGCACACCGTCACCTTCGTCCTCAAGAACGGCAACGCCGACTTCCCCTACCTGATGCTGGATTATCACCTGCTGATCCTGCCGGCGGACGAGGATGGCAACGTCAACTGGCAGGACTATGTCGGCACCGGCGGTTATACGCTCGCCGAACACGAAGCAGGCGTGCGTACACTGCTCAAACGCAATCCCAACTATTTCAAGGAAGACGCTGCCTGGGCCGACGAGATCGAGATCATCCACATCAAGGATGCCAACAGCCGGCAGAACGCGCTCACGACCGGCGAGGTCGACGCCATCAACCGCGTCGACCTGAAGACGGTCCACCTGTTGCAGCGCGCCTCCGACATTCGCATTCTCGAAGAGACCGGCTACCTGCACTACACCGCGCCGATGCTGACCGACGTGGCGCCATTCGACGACAACAACGTGCGCATGGCGATCAAGCACGCGGTCAACCGCGAGGCGCTGGTGGAGACGATCTTGCGCGGTCACGGCATCGTCGGCAATGACACGCCGATTTCACCGTCCGTCCCGTTCTACGCCGATCTGGAGCAACGCACCTACGATCCGGACAAGGCGAAGTGGTACCTGAAGCAGGCCGGCATGTCGGAACTCAAGGTCGACCTTTCCACCTCCGAGGCCGCATTCGCCGGCGCCGTGGACGCTTCGGTCCTGATCAAGGAGCAGGCCGCCAAAGCCAATATCGACATCAATCTGGTGCGCGAGCCGGAGGATGGGTACTGGTCCAACGTCTGGCTGAAGAAGCCCTGGTGCATGTGCTACTGGGGCGGCCGGCCGACCTGCGACTGGATGTTCACCACGGCCTATGCCGAGGATTCGAACTGGAACGACACGCACTGGGAGCACGAGCGCTTCAACAAGCTGCTGATTCAGGCGCGCGCGGAGCTCGACACCGCCAAGCGCGAAGAGATGTATCGCGAGATGCAGGAGCTCGTCCGCGACGAAGGCGGCGTCGTCGTTTTCGCCTTCGCCAACTATGTGATGGCGTCGGGTCCGCGTGCCGGCATCCCGGAAGAAATCGCCTCCAACTGGGAATTCGACGGCGGGCGCATCGGTGATCGCTGGTGGGTCGAGGACAGCTAAGAAGCCCGGGTTCTGCGAGCCGGACCATGCGGCGGGGCCACGCGGTCCCGCCGCACGGTCTGTGTTATGCTCCGCGGGCCTCAAAACGTGAATAACAAAAGGCGCGGACGCTTTTCATGCTGCAAATCGTAAAGATGATCGGACAAAGGCTGGCCCTTGGCCTGCTGACGATGTTCATCATCTCCATCATCATTTTCGGCGCGGTGGAACTGCTGCCCGGCGATATCGCTCAGGAAATTCTTGGCCAGTCCGCAACGCCGGAAACGGTGGCCGCGTTCCGCAGGGAGCTCGGCCTGGATCAGCCGCCGCATATTCGCTACTTCGACTGGCTGGGCGGCGTGCTACAGGGCGATTTCGGCAAATCCCTGGCCAACAACCGGCCGATTTCCGAACTGATCAGCGCGCGTCTCGGCAACACGCTTTTCCTGGCGGCCTTGGCCGCGGCGATCGCCGTGCCGCTCGCGCTGACACTCGGCATCCTGGCCGCTCTCTACCGCAACTCGCTCTACGACCGCGCGGTCAACGTCACGACGCTCACGTCGATTTCCACGCCGGAGTTCTTCGTTGCCTACATCCTAATCGTGCTTTTTGCCGTCGAATTACGGATCTTCCCTTCCATCGCGAATATCAGCGGCGACATGTCCCTCAGCGAGCAGGTCTACCGCACACTGCTGCCGGCGCTGACGCTGACGCTGGTCGTGGTCGCGCATATGATGCGTATGACCCGCGCGGCGATCATCAACCTGCTGTCCAGCGCCTATATCGAGATGGCCCACCTGAAAGGCCTGAAGCGCGCGCGGGTGATCGTGCGCCATGCGCTGCCCAACGCGCTGTCTCCCATCATCAACGTGGTTGTCCTGAACCTCGCCTATCTGATCGTCGGCGTCGTGGTCGTCGAGGTGGTCTTCGTCTATCCGGGCCTTGGCCAGCTTCTCGTCGACAGCGTCTCGAAACGCGACGTCACAGTGGTCCAGGCTTCCAGCCTGATCTTCGCCGCCACTTACATCCTATTGAATTTGCTGGCGGACATACTGGCAATTCTCAGCAATCCCCGACTCCTGCATCCGAGATAAGCCATGAGCGCCATTGCCAAAAAGACCGGAAGTTTGCTGCAGGAGGCGCCGTGGAGTGCGCGGTTCGGTCTTCTCGTGATCGTCGTCTACGCCTTCGTGGCGATCTTCGCGCCGCTCATCGCGCCCTACCCGGAAACCGAAGTCGTCGACGTGCAATATGCGCCGTGGAGCAATGAGCACATCCTGGGAACGGACAATCTTGGCCGCGACATGTTCACGCGCCTTATCTACGGCGCGCAGAATACGGTCGGCATCGCCATATTGACGACGGCCCTGGCCTTCCTCCTTGGCGCGACCATGGGACTCCTGGCCGCCGCCTTGGGCGGCTGGATCGATCAGATCTTCAGCCGCATCGTCGACGTGCTGATGGCCATTCCGTCACTGATTTTCGCGTTGCTGCTGCTGACCATCACGGGGACATCGATTACGGCGATGGTGCTGGTGATCGCCGTGCTGGAATCGACCCGCGTCTACCGCCTGTCACGGGCGGTGGCCATGAACGTCGTCGTCATGGATTTCGTCGAGGTGGCGCGCCTG
This sequence comes from Rhodovibrionaceae bacterium, assembly GCA_033722755.1. GTDB lineage: Bacteria > Pseudomonadota > Alphaproteobacteria > Kiloniellales > Rhodovibrionaceae > JAWVYK01. The sequence goes on from JAWVYK010000015.1 coordinate 18,207, forward strand.
CGCGGCGAAGGCCTGTGGTGGATCATCCGCCACGAACTGCTGCCGAACTCCATGGCGCCGCTGGTGGCCGAGTTCGGCCTGCGTTTCTGCTTCGTCTTCCTGTTCATCTCGGCGCTGTCGTTCCTGGGCCTCGGCATCCAGCCGCCTCTGGCCGACTGGGGCTCGATGGTGCGCGAGAACGCCTCGCTCATCACCTTCGGCGACATCACGCCGCTGTTGCCCGCGGGCGCGATCGCCCTTTTGACGGTCGGCGTCAACTTCGTTGTCGACTGGTTCCTGCACAAATCCAGCGGTTTGAAGGATTAACCCCATGGCCGATGCCGACAGAAGCAACCAACCGCTTCTCGAGATGCGCGACCTCTGGATCGAGGGACTGAGCGAGGAAGGCTGGCTGGACATCGTCAAGGGATTGAACCTCACCCTGCAGCGCGGCGAGGTGCTGGGCTTGATCGGCGAATCCGGCGCCGGCAAATCGACGCTCGGCCTCGCGGCCATGGGCTACACGCGCGACGGCTGCCGGATCAAGGCGGGTCAGGTTCTATTCGACACCGTCGATCTGGTGAACGCGCGGGAATCGGCACGCCGGCGACTGCGCGGCGTGAAAATCGCCTATGTGGCGCAGTCCGCCGCAGCCTCCTTCAACCCCGCGCACCGGCTGATGGACCAGGTGACCGAGACCGCCATCCAGCATGGCGTCATGGGCCGCAGCGAAGCGGAAAAGAACGCTATGGACCTGTTCGAGCGGATCCGCCTGCCGGAGCCCCACACCATCGGATTCCGCTATCCCCACCAGGTCTCGGGCGGCCAACTGCAGCGCGCCATGACCGCCATGGCCATGGTCTGCCGGCCCGACCTGATCATTTTCGACGAGCCCACCACCGCCCTCGACGTCACCACGCAGATCGAAGTCCTGGCCGCCATCCGCGACGTCGTCGAGCAGTTCGACACCGCGGCCATCTACATCACCCACGACCTCGCGGTGGTCGCTCAGATGGCCGACCGCATCAAGGTGCTGCGCTA
>JAWVYK010000016.1:0-18953 GCA_033722755.1 Rhodovibrionaceae bacterium
AAGACAGAGGAATTGATTCGGCGTTTGCGACGGGCGGTGATCGCCCGCCAACAGGTGCAAGTCTTTAAGCCTGAGATCGATAATCGGTACCAGTTGCAGAAAGTGACCTCCCACAATGGTCTTGATTTTGAGGCGGAACCGGTCACAATCGGGGCCGACATCTTAAACAAATTAGCTGATGACACCACCGTCATCGCCATTGATGAAATCCAATTCTTTGAACCTGAAGTGATCGAGATTTGTGAAACGCTGGCCGAAGAGGGCAAACGGGTGATCTGCGCCGGGCTGAAGGGCCGGCCGAAGCCGAAGGGCGTGCGGTCCGAGCGCGCCCAGATGCCGCGCCGGTTCGGCACCACCAGGATGAGCCGTCCGTCGCCCATCAGCACACGCCAGATTTCGGTCAGCATCTCCGGCAGGCTCTCCGCGCTTTCCATCGCGTGCACGAGGATCACCCGGTCAACCGAGAAGTCCGGCAGAGGAAGCTCGCGCTCGTCGACCAGCGCGGTGAGGCCGGGCGCGTTCGTGGGCCAGTGCACCACGCCCTGACCTGCGGGCATGAAGGCGAAGACGCGCTCGGCCTCCTCGGAGAATTGCCGCAGGTATGGCGCGGCATAGCCCAGGCCCAGCAGCCGTTGGCCGTGCACGTCCGGCCAGAGATTGCGCAGGGCATGACGGATCATGTGGCGCGCCACCTGCCCGGTGCGCGACTCGTAGAAATCCCTGAGATCGACCGCGTCAGACCACATAATCCGGATAATATATGCAAATAGCGGGGTTTTGGCGATATTCCTGGGGCGTCACGGCCCTTCAAGCCTGCCGGCCATGGTGCTACCTTCCGCGCGCTGCGAAGAAGCGCCCAACCCCGAAAGCAAAGAGGTTTCGCCATGAGCGAACTGGATATCCGGCTGGTCCCGCTGCTGCGCGACAACTACGGCTACCTGATCCGCGAGCCCGAGAGCGGTCTGGTGGGCATCGTCGATCCCTCCGAGGCCGGGCCGGTGCTGGACATGGCCGAGAGCCTGGACTGGAAGATCACGCATATCCTGAACACCCACCACCATCCCGACCACACCGGCGGCAACCGCGAGATCAAGCGGGCCACGGGCGCCACCGTGGTGGGGCCGAAACCCGACGAATCGCGCATCCCGGACATCGACGTGGCGCTCGACGACGGGGATACCTATGACTTCGGAAAGGCGCGCGCCGAGGTCATCTTCGTGCCGGGGCATACGCGCGGGCACATCGCCTTCTACTTTCCCGGCAGCAAGGCGGTGTTCAGCGGCGACACGTTATTCCTCATGGGATGCGGGCGCCTCTTCGAAGGCTCGCCGGAGCAGATGTGGCGCTCGCTCAGCCGCCTGCGCGAGCTGCCGGAGGATACCCGCGTCTACTGCGGCCACGAGTACACGCAGGCCAACGCGCGCTTCGCACTCAGCGTGGAGCCGGAGAACAAAGCCCTGCAGGAACGCGCCAGGCGCGTGGACGACTTGCGGGCGGAAAGGAAACCGACGGTCCCCGGCATCATGGCCGACGAGCGCGCCACCAACCCCTTCCTACGCGCCGACGAGCCCGCGCTGGCGGAGGCCATCGGCATGAGCCGGGAGGACCCGGTCAAGGTTTTTGCCGAAGTGCGTCAGCGCAAGGACAACTTCTAGGCCCCGCCCGGCCTTACGGCTTGATCCACAGGCGAACAAGGTGATGAAACGCGACCCCTCCCCGCCGCGCGGCATGCGCGACATTCTGCCGTCCGAGTCCGAACTGCGCGACCGCGTGGCCGAGACGATTCTCGCCACTTACCGGAGCTTCGGGTTCCGGCATATCGAGACGCCGGGACTGGAGCGCATCGAAATGCTGGCCGGCAGCGGCGGCGGCGATAACGAGAAGCTGATCTTCAAGGTGCTCAAGCGCGGCGAGAAGCTGGACCCGGGCGCCGCCGATCTCGACGCGCTGGTGGACCTCGGCCTGCGCTACGACCTGACGGTGCCGCTGGCGCGTTACTACGCCGCCAACCGCAGCCAGTTGCCGCGTGTCTTCAAGGCCATCCAGATGGGTCCGGTATGGCGCGCCGAACGCCCGCAGCGCGGGCGCTTTCGGCAGTTCACGCAGTGTGACATCGACACCATCGGCAGCGACTCGCCGATGATCGAGGCCGAGCTTCTGAGCGCCACCTCCGAGGCCCTGCTGGCCATCGGATTCGAGGGCTTCGAGATCAGGCTCAACGACCGGCGCGTACTGGGCGCCCTGGCGCTTGCCTGCGGCTTTGCGGAGGCTCAACTGGAAAGCGTCTTCATCACGCTCGACAAGCTGGACAAGATCGGTCTGTCGGGTGTCCGCGAGGAACTGGGTGAGAAGTCGCTGCCGCAGGCGGCCATCGATGCGGTCGCAGAGGTCATGGGCCTGTTGCCGGAGGACCGCGGCGACTTTGACGCGACCGCCTCCGTGCTGCGCGAGGCCGGCGTCGACGAAGCGCTGACGCAGACCATAAAAGGCGTCGCCCAGGCCGTGCGGAGCACCGCCGACGGCCGTTTCCGCGTGGCCTTCGATCCCTTCCTGGTGCGCGGCATGGGCTATTACACCGGTCCCATCTTCGAGGTGCAATATAAGGACTATCCCTTCTCCATTGCCGGCGGCGGGCGCTACGACGAGATGATCGGCGCGATGACCGGGGAGAAGGTGCCGGCGAGCGGCATTTCCATCGGCTTCGAGCGGGTCATCACCATCCTTCAGGAGGAAGGCGGCGACACCGGAGCCGACGTCAGGCGCCTGGCGCTCATCGTCGGCGAGGACGACCCGCTGGATCAGGCGATGGCCGAGGCCGCGCGGCTTCGCGAGCGCGGCTATGCCGCGAGCATCCTGCCGCGCCGGCGCAAGCTCGGCCCGCAGCTGAAGACGCTGAAGGACGAGGGATACACCCATTTCTGCGTTTATCGGCACGACGAGGCGGAGCAGAGCGTCGAACCGACCGATTAGGCCCGTGCTGCGCCGATCCATCAAGGAGGCTGAAGAATGAAACTGCGCTTTTCCCCGACCTCGCCCTTCGTGCGAAAGGTCATGGTGACGGCTCACGAAACCGGACAGGCCGACAAGCTGGAGCCGGTTCCCACCAATCCCTGGGACCCGGAGACCGACCTGCCGAAGGACAATCCGCTGGGCAAGGTGCCGGCGCTCGTCACCGACATGGGCGAAACTCTCTACGATTCCATCGTCATCTGCGAATTCCTGGATTCCCGGCACGACGGCCCGCAAATCTTCCCCGCGGACGGCGTGGCGCGATGGAAGGCCCTGAAACTGCATGCGCTGGGCGACGGCATACTGGAAGCGGCGGTACTGCGCTTCATCGAGACCGCGCGCCGGCCGGAGGAATTCCGCTGGGCGCCGTGGATCGAGCGGCAGAACGGCAAGATGGCGGCGGCCTTCGACTGGATGGAGGCCAATGCCGACAGCCTGACCGGGCCGGTCACCATCGGTCATATCGCGCTTGGCTGCGCCCTCGGCTATGCGGACTTCCGTTTCCCGGAGGATGACTGGCGCGGCAAGCGTCCGAAGCTGACAGACTGGTATGACACCTTCGCCGAGCGCGAGTCGATGCAGGCCACCGTGCCGCAGGACCCGTCCTAGCCGACGATGGCCGCCGCTCTCAGCGCAGCCGAGATCATCCGCATCCTCGGCCTCCAGCCACATCCGGAAGGCGGGCACTTCCGCGAGACGTTCCGCGACCCGGGAAAGGCGCAGGAAGCCGGCGGCCGCGGTCATTCGACGGCCATCTACTACCTGCTGCAGGCAGGAGAGGTGTCCGCCTGGCACCGGCTCGACGCCGCCGAGGTCTGGCACTGGTATGCGGGCGCGCCGCTGGTGCTGACGATATCCGAGAATGGCCACGATGCCGCGTCGGTGCATCTCGGCGGCGCGCTTGTCGCCGGGCAACGGCCCCAGGCCGTGGTGCCGGCCGGCGCCTGGCAGACCGCGGAGAGCCTTGGCCGCTGGACGCTGGTGGGCTGCACGGTGGCGCCCGGTTTCGATTTCGCCGGCTTCGAGATGGCCCCGCCGGACTGGCGGCCGAGCCCGCGCGCGCCGAAAGGCTAGCGCTCGAGAACGCCGAGCGCCTCGGGAAGCCGCTCGAGCTCCTCGATCACCTGGACCGCGCCCAGGGCACGCAGCCGCTCCGCCTGGCCAGGCGGCACGTGGCTGGCGCCGGTGAAGCCGATCACCGTCATGCCCGCGGCCACCGCGGCCTCGACGCCTGTGGGGCTGTCCTCGACGACCACGGCCCGCGACGGCTCGACCCGCATCCGCTTCGCCGCCAGCAAATGCAGGTCCGGCGCCGGCTTCGGCCGTTTCACCTCGCGGGCGGAAAAACGCCAGCCTGCCGGAAACCATTGCAGCAGACCCGTGGCCGTCAAAGCCGCCTTGATGCGCGCCGGCGCGGAGTTCGAGGCGACGCAGCGCCGCCAGGGCGCCAAGCGCTCCACGACTGCCCTGGCTCCGGGCATGGCGGGCAACTCGCCGGCCTTGATGCGTGCGATCGCGCGTTCGGCGACCCGCGCCGGAAAATCGTTGCCGATGTCGATGCCCCGCTCCTCGCCCAGCACGCGGGCGAGCGCCGAATCGGTGAAGCCGGCGAAACGCTCGGCCACTTCCTGCGCGCTGATCGGGCATCCGCGCGCCGAGAGTTCCTCGGCCACCACCTCGGAGGCCAAGCCCTCGCTGTCCACAAGCACGCCGTCGAGGTCGAAGATGACGAGATCGAACATGGCAGAGAGCCCCCTCCTAGACCTGGCGCTGGGCTGGCGTGCGGCGGCGGCTTATCAGGGTGCGCGCGGCGAGCAAAGCGCCGCCCACGATCAGCGCACAGGCCAGCGCCACCACCCAGGTCAGCGGCGCCAGCCCGAAGGCGATCAGCAGCAGGGTAGAGAGCAGCGGCGCGCCATAGGCGGCCACGCCCAGGGCTTGGATATCGCCGTGCTTGACGCCGTAGTCCCAGACGAAGAAGGCCGCGCCCACCGGGCCCAGGCCGAGGCCCAGCACGGCCAGCCAGGCCCAGCCGTCCGGCCACATCGTAGTTTCGAACGCCAGGTGGCAAATCAGGCCGAGCACGGCCGAAGCGCCGCAGAACCCGCCGACCACATCGGTGGGCACCGCGCCGAAGCGCCGCGAGACGACGGAGTAGCTCGACCAGGTGAGCGCGCAGGCCACCGCTGCGGCGTAGCCGGACGCGAATTCTGCCTTCAGCGTGACGGCGCCCCCGCCGGTCACCAACAGGCCCGCGCCCAGCAGGCCCATCGCCGCGCCCGCCAAATGGTGCCAGGCCAGGCGCTCGCCAGGCAGCAGCGCCGAGAACACGACAATCAGCAGCGGCCAGAGGTAGGCGATCAGGCTGGCCTCCACCGCCGGCGCATTGCCGAGCGCAGTGAAGTAGAAGAGGTGGTAGCCGAACAGCCCGGCCACGCCGAGCAGCCACACCGGCCAGGGCTGCCGCAGTCTGGCGAGAGCCCGGCGTCCGCCGCGCGCCACCCAGAAGAAGACGCTGACCGCGAAGGCCACCGCAAAGGACATGGCGACCAACTGGAATGGCGGAATTGGCCCCGCCCAGGCCGTGAAAAGGGCGAGCAGCGCCCACAGCAGAACGGCGACGAAGCCGATGGCCGTCGCCTTCAGCCGCCGCGCATCGGCCTCGCTGGAGCTTTTCCCGGCACCGTGCATTCGGGCGCTTTTATAGCCCGCGGACCGCCGTGGCAATCCGCTCGATCGCCGTTACTGAACGAAGCGCGGATGCTGCGCCGTATATCGGTTAGGCCATGTATTGGCCGCCGTTGACGCTCAGCGTGGAGCCCGTGATGAAGCCGGCCTCGTCGTCAGCCAGGAAGACCACGCAGCGCGCGACTTCCTCGGGCTCGCCCAGGCGGCCCACAGGGATCTGCGGGATGATTTTCTTGTTCAGGACCTCTTCGGGCACGGCGCGGACCATCTCGGTGCCGATGTAGCCCGGGGCGACCACGTTGGCGGTCACGCCCTTGCCGGCGTTTTCCTGCGCGATCGACTTGGTGAAGCCGATGAGGCCGGCCTTCGCCGCGGCGTAGTTCGACTGGCCGAACTGACCCTTCTGGCCGTTGATGGAGGAGATCGAGATGATGCGCCCGAAACCGCGCTCGCGCATGCCGTCGATCACGGCGCGGGACATGTTGAAAACGGAATCCAGGTTGGTGCTGATGACCGCCTGCCATTTCTCGGCGTCCATCTTGTGCAGCGTGGTGTCCTTCGTGATGCCGGCGTTGTTGACCAGGATATCGACAGGGCCGCCGAGGTCGCTTTCCACCTGCTTGACGCCCTCGACGCAGGCGTCGTAATCGGCGACGTCCCATTTGTAGACGTGGATGCCGGTTTCTTCCTTGAACTTGTTCGCGGCCTCGTCGTTGCCGTGGTACGTGGCGGCGACGTTGCAGCCGGCGTCCTTGAGCCCACTGGCGATGGCCGCGCCGATGCCGCGCGTTCCGCCGGTGACGATTGCCACTCGTGCCATTTTCTTCTCCCTGATTTCCCCTGCGGCTTGGTGCCGTTATGTGAACCATCATGAAAGCATGATACTCGCCGCCAATCCAACTCTTGATCGGTGCGCCCGCGTGACGCCAGATGCGGCACGGCTTTGGCGGCGGCAAGAAAAGGGGCCGTCCCTGTCTTGCAAGAACGGCCCGCTTTTGTCCTTGATAAACGCCGCCGGGCGGCAATGGTTCGCCCCCGCCGGCGCCTCATCGAGGCGTGAGGCTTAGCGCTCGACGCACATGGCGATACCCATGCCGCCGCCGATGCACAGCGTGGCCAAGCCCTTCTTGGCGTCGCGCTTGATCATCTCGTGCAACAGGGTGATGAGAACCCGGCCGCCGGACGCGCCGATCGGGTGACCCAGCGCGATCGCGCCGCCGTTGACGTTGACCTTCTCCGGGTCCCAGCCGAGGTCCTTGTTGACCGCGAGCGCCTGGGCGGCGAAGGCTTCGTTGGCTTCGATGAGGTCGAGCTCGTCGACATTCCAACCCGCCTTCTCCAGCGCCTTGCGGCTGGCCGGAATCGGGCCGGTGCCCATGATCGCGGGATCGACGCCGCAGGTCGCCCAGGAGACGATGCGCGCCAGCGGCTCGACATTGCGCTTGGAGGCGGCCTCCTCCTTCATCAGCACGACGGCAGAGGCACCGTCGTTGATGCCCGAAGCGTTGCCGGCGGTAACCGTGCCTTCCTTGTCGAAGGCCGGACGCAGGTTGGCGAGGCTCTCCGCCGTCACGCCGGCCTTGGGGTGCTCGTCCTTGTTGACGACCACGTCGCCCTTGCGGGTCTTAATGGTCACCGGGACGATCTCGTCCTGGAAGCGGTCGGCGTTCTGCGCGGCCTCGGCGCGCTGTTGCGAACGGGCTGCGAACTCGTCCTGCTCCTCGCGCGTGAGCTGCCACTTGCGGGCCACGTTCTCGGCCGTGTTGCCCATGTGGTAACCGTTGAAGGCGTCCCACAGTCCGTCCTTGATCATGGTGTCGATGAACTTGACGTCGCCCATCTTGTGGCCGGCACGCAGATGCGCGGCGTGCGGCGCCTGGCTCATGCTCTCCTGGCCGCCGGCCACGACGACGTCGGCATCGCCGCAGAGAATCGACTGCATGCCCATCGCCACCGTGCGCAGGCCCGAGCCGCAAAGCTGGTTGACCTGCACCGCGGTCGTCTCCACCGGCAGATCGGCGCCGATGGCGGCCTGGCGCGCCGGGTTCTGACCGGCGCCGGCGGTGAGAATCTGGCCCATCAGGACCTCGCTCACCTCGCCCGGCTCCACCTTGGACCGGCTGAGCGCTTCCTTGATGGCGACGGTGCCGAGATAGGAGGCGGGAACGCTGGCGAGCCCGCCATTGAACGCACCGACTGGCGTGCGCGCGCCTCCGGCGATGACGATATTGGACATGGTTGGATTCCTCCTGACTGAGGCTCTGAGTGACCGGGGCGACTGACGCCGCAAGGCGGTCGCCCGGACAAAGTATGGTGTGTTTCTGCGTGGGTTTGCCCCCATGAACGTCGTTGGACGCCCGAGGGTTCACGCTGCAATGCAACAATGCCCTGCCATATAGGCATTCGCCGACCGGAATCGCAAGCGCCGGCTTGCACGAATCCTGTGCGGGCGTCAGACGTTCAGCGATCTGCCGGGTTCGGCCAGCCACTCCGCCATGAGCTCCCAGACCCCTTTCTGGGCGCCGCCGCTGACGACCATGCCGATGTGCCCGAGCGGGGGCTGAAAGTCCTGACCCGCGGGCAGCAGGTCGGCGAGCGTCTGGGAGGAGGCCGGCGGCACGATGCGGTCGTTCGCCGGAATCAGCGAAAGCGCCGGGATTTCCACTTCGGCCGGGTTCACAAGGCGCCCGGCCACGCGCCAGTTGGCGTTGGCCGTCGCGTTCTGGCCGTACCAGTCGAAGATGCATTCCCGGGCCACCGGCGCCGCCAGCGGCACGCCGTCGTTGAGCCAGTCCTCCAGCGCCACGAAGGCGCGCGCCTTGGGCGTATCCTGCGGCAGCCGGGCGAAGGCAGCGAACTTGCGCGCCGCAAGCTGCGGGTCGAGGGCGGTGAAAAGCACCTGAATGAAGTCGGTCGGCATCTCGCCCAGCGCATCGACGATCCCGGCGAAAGGCAGCATGCTGCGGGCCAGCAGCCGCGCCTGCGCGCCCTGGTCGGCGTGGAAATCCCATGGCGTGGCCATCAGGCAGAGACCCGTCAGGTCGCGCTGGCGGCGGTGCGCAAGGCCCACCGCCAGAGTGCCGCCCATGCAGTAGCCGACCGCCGGCATACGTTGGCCCGCTTCGTCGAGAGCCGCGTCAAGCGCTGCCTCCAGGCGCCCGGCGACATATTCCGTCAGCCCGAAAGCGCGCTCGTCCGGGCCGGGTCGGTCCCAGTCCACCAGCAGCGGCCGGAAACCGCGCGCAGCCAGCCAGCGCAGCAGGCTGATCTCGCCCGAGAGGTCGAGCACATACGAGCGGTTGATCAGCGAGGGGATGAAAAGGATCGGCGGCCCCAGCGGATCGGTGGCTTCCGGCGCGCCGCCGTAATCCAGGAGGCGCGTCGTGCCCTCCTCCCACACGACGGGCGGGTCGGGCAGATCACGGCTGTAGGGGTGCTGGCGGTAGGCCTCGATCCCGTCGAGCACGGCGGCGTTGCGCCGCGCGACCTCTCGCGCCAGCGCCTGTGCGAAGGCGTCAGGATCGGCGTTTTCGAGATCGCGTCTTAGATCCGCCGCCGCTTGAGCGAATTGCGGCCTCAAGGGAAGCCAGCCGGTCCTCAAGAGCGGCCAGGCGAGTTGCGAGCTCGTCCATGTCGTCAGCGCCGCGCCCAGATGCATCGGCAGCGGACGCGGACCCAGACGCCGGCCCGGCGCCGGCCCGGGCCGGGTCGTCGCCTCCGTTCGCCCTTTGCCGCGATGTCGCGCCGGCGTCTTTGGCGCTGCTTGCTTGCGCTTCGCGGTTCGCTTCTGCGTTGGCTTTTGGGTTCTGGCCGCCATCCGTTCTTCCATAACCGCCGCCAGCCGACATCATGGCCATCATCGCCGCCGGCCAAAGCGTCCAGGGATTGGACGGCCGGTTGGTCTCGATCCCCGGCAATCCTGCACCCATCGCCGCGGAGCCCATCATGCCCGTAAGCCGGTCCAGCATATCCACATATTCGGGATCGCTGGCCAGAGCCTTCATCTGCTCCTGCCAGAGATCCAGGTAACGCCGGGCCAGATCGTCGACATTGGGCTCATCGCTCATGGCGCCGGAGTATAACGGGCCGACACGCGCAAGGCCACCACGTGCAGATCAACCCCGGCGCGCTTTGTTGCACAGCGCCATAGACCGGCGACGACGAGGCAAATCAAGAAGGAGCTAAACGTTGACAGGCCTTGCCGCAACGCAGCAAGATCGCGGCAAGACATCGAGCCAGCAGCGCCACAGACGGGCGGGAAACCCAATGGCCTCTTCCGAGGAGCGAAAATCCAAATCGCGATCGAGCGCCGGCGGCGACGGAAACGAAAAGATCGTTATCAAGAAGTACGCCAACCGCCGGCTCTACAACACTGCGACCAGCAGCTACGTAACCCTCGACCACCTTTGCCAGATGGTGAAGGACGACGTCGATTTCGTGGTCTACGACGCGAAGACCGGCGAGGATATCACCCGGCCCGTGCTCACGCAGATCATCGTCGAAGAGGAATCCAAGGGCGCGAACCTGCTGCCGATCAACTTCCTGCGCCAGCTTATCGGGTTCTACGGCGATTCCATGCAGTTCATGGTGCCCCGCTATCTGGAGCACATGATGGGCACCTTCGCGGCCAATCAGGAGCGCATTCGCCAGTCGATGCAGGAAACCATGGGCAACATGTTCCCCTTTGGCAATCTGGAGGAGGTGGGTCGGCAAAACATGGCCATGATGGAGCAGGCCATGAAAATGTTCGCGCCCTTCTCTGGCGGCGCGGAACGGCCCGGCCAGGCCGAGGAAGCCGCGAAGCACGCCAAGCAGACGGCGACCAAGGAGGCCGAGGAGTCGCTGGAGCAGTTGCAGCGGCAGGTCGAACAGCTGCGCGGCGAACTGTCCGAGATGAGCCAGAAGGCCGAGGAAGCCGCGAAACGGACCGCGAGCGAGGCCCCCGGAAGCGCCGGCGGCAAGAGCCCGAAGGCCAAGACCTCGGGCGCGGCGAAGGCATCGGGCCGCAAGACCGCCGGCCGCGGCAGCTGACGGCCGCCGCGACGACCGGCCTACTCGACAAACGAAACGGACGGAGCAGACCGCCCCCATGAAGGTCTGCGTATTCGGCGTCGGCGCCATCGGCGGGATTCTGGCCGCCGCCCTCCACAGGGGCGGTGCGGAGGTGTCGCTCCTCGCCCGAGGACGGACGCTCCAGTCCCTGACCGCCCGCGGCCTGCGCGTGGTGGAAAGCGGCGAAGGTGAGCCGGGCGAAGCCGCCGCGCTGCAACTGCCGGCGTCCGACGATCCGGCCCACCTGGGCGCACAAGACGTGCTGGTGCTGGCCCTCAAGGCCCAGCAGATCGAGGCCGCGCTTCCCGCCATCGCGCCCCTGTTGGGCCCGACGACCGCAGTGTTGTCGGCGCAAAACGGCATTCCCTGGTGGTACTTCCACGCGCACCGGGGTGAATTGACCGGAACCTGCCTGAAAAGCGTCGACCCTTCCGGTCGGATCGCCGATGCGCTGCCGGCGCAACGAGTCATCGGCGGCATCCTCTATCTCGCCGCCGAGCTGGTGGAGCCGGCCTACGTACGCCGTGCGCCGGGCGGGCGGATCGTGCTGGGCCCCGCAATTCCCGGCGACGCACACGCCGGATGTGCGAGCAAGACCCAGCGGCTCGCCGAGCTGCTGAACGCCGGCGGTGAGACGGCAGAGGTCAGCAGCGACATCCTGGCCGCGGTCTGGCAGAAGCTGTGGGGCAACGTCGCATTCAATCCGGTCTCGGCGCTGACAGGCGCCACCCTGGGCGAGATCGCCGAAGACCCGGGTTTGAGGCGACTGACCCGCAAGGTGATGCAGGAAACCCAGGCCGTGGCCGAACGGCTCGGCGTCGCCTTCACGCAGGATGTCGACTCGCGGATCGACCAGGCTGGGCGCATTGGCGCGCACCGCAGTTCCATGCTGCAGGATCTGGAAGCCGGCCGACCGCCGGAAACCGGCGCACTTATGGCCGCCGTCAGCGAAATCGGCGCGGCCCTGGGCGTGCCCACACCCTTTCTCGACGCCACGACCGCACTGGTCGAGGCACGCGCCAGATACCGGGCCTAGCCGGCGGTTTGCACCCGTCGGACGGAACGTGTTTTTCCGACAAAGCGCTTCCATTCTTTTGCCGGCGGCGCAATTCCGCGTTTTACGCAATCAAGTGTCGCCCCTTTTTATACAAAATTTACATATTGCTTTTTTTGAAACTGAAAGGCAGAACAGGAAACGGGTGATCACACTCATCAGGTGTAATCTTAAGTATTTAGACGGAACCGAACCGTGGCCAGATCGACACAGGATACCAAGAACATCGAACGGCACGTCGGCCAACGCATCCGTGAACGCCGCACGATGCTGGGCCTGACACAGCAGCAGCTTGCCGAGATGATCGGCGTGACCTACCAGCAGGCCCACAAGTACGAGCGCGGCATCAACCGGGTGTCCGCGGGCCGCCTGTTCCAGCTCGCGCGGGTGCTTGGCGTCGACGTCGGCTTCTTCTACGAGGGTCTCGGCGGTGCCGGCGGAAGCAATGTCGGCGAGCGCCAGCGCATGTGCCTAGACCTCGCGCGAAACTTCTCCCGCATCCACGATGCGCGTCAGCAGGAAGCCCTGAGCCAGCTCTGTCGGGTCCTCGCCGACGACCAGTAACGTCACGTCCTGCGCCAGGCGCCTCGCCCGCAAAGCGACCGCTGCAAATTCCTCGAACCCGTATTCGTCAATCTGGTTCGGGTTCAGTCCTTCTCCGCGGCTTCGAGCTCCTGAAGGCGCTTCTCCGCGGCCTTCAGAGAAACCGCATGGCGGTGCATCCCCGCCCAGGGGTCGTCCTTGGCGCCCAGACGGCGGAAGACGTTGGAAAGCGTATAGCTGCGCGGCCCCAAAGAGCTGTCGCCCAGTTCCTCCCACTCGATGGGCGTGGCCACCGGCGCGCCCGGCTTGGCCCTGAGCGCGTAGGGCGCCACGGCCGTCTGCCCATAGGCATTGCGCAGATAATCCAGGAAGACCCGCTGCCCACGCTTATCCTTGCGCTGTTCGACGGTGAGATCGTCCGGATACCTGCCGGCCAGGAGCCGCGCCAGGCGCCGCGCGAAGTCGCGCGCGGCGTCGAACCCGGCGGAGCGGTCGAGCGGAACCACCACGTGCAGGCCGCGCGAGCCCGTGGTCTGGAGGAAGCACGGTAAGTCCAGCTCCGCCATTACCTGCCTGAGACGCTTGGCGGCGGTGCGTATATTCTCGAAATCGTCACCCGAGGGATCGAGATCGAAGATCAGCCGGTCCGGCTCGTCGATCCGGTCCACGCGGAACAGCCCCAGGTGGGGCGTGATGCAGCCCTGGTTGGCGATGTAGGCCAGGGTGGCCGCGCTGTCGGCCACCACATAGTCGACCTTGCCGCCTTCCTTGGGCAGGCTGGCGGTGCGGATCCAGTCGGGAAAATAGTCCGGCGCGTCCTTCTGGAAGAACCCCTCGCCCTCGATGCCGTCGGGAAACCGGTGCATGGAAAGCGCCCGCTCGCGCATATGGACCAGCGCAGTCTCGGCAACACGCGCGTAGTAGTCCACGACGTCGCCCTTGGTGATCCCACTGTCGGGAAAGAACACCTTGTCCGCGCGCGAGATTTCGATCTCGTGGCCGTCGAGCGTCAGCGTCCTGCTGTCCTTCGCCATTGCGGCCCTCCAAGCCAGCGTGTGCCTAGGCGGACGGACGCTCGCGCACCACCTCGCGCGCCTTCTTGTCCCGGCGCAGGCCAAGATAGCGCGGATGGCGCAGCTTGCCTTCGTGCGTCCATTCGGTGAAGGCGATTTCCGCCACCAGTTTCGGCTGCACGAAGGTAACGCCCTTGTCCGCAATCTCCTCGTCGGCAAAGGGGGAGGATTTGCGGCTCAGCGGCTTCAGGCGCTTGTGCAGGCGTTCCAATTCGTCCTCGTCGAAGCCCGTGCCGACGCGTCCGGCATAGCGCAGCTCGTCGTCTTCGTAATAGCCCAGCAGCAGCGCGCCGAAGCCCGTGCGGCTGCCTTTCGGCTCGGTAAAGCCGGCGATCACCATCTCCTGACCGCGGCTGCACTTGAGCTTCAGCCAGTCGCGGCTGCGGCTGTGGCGGTAGGGTGAATCGGCCTTTTTGGCGATCAGCCCTTCCCAGCCTTTCTCGCAGGCCTCCTCCAGATAGGCTTCGCCGGACTCGTTGCGGTGCGGCGTGTACCGCAAGCGACCGGAAAATTCCACCGTCTTGCGCAACAGGTCCTTGCGCGCACGCAGCGCCAACCGCGTCAGGTCATAGCCGTCGAAGTGCAGCAGATCGAAAAGGTAGAGATAGACGCCGACGCGGCTTTGGCGCGCCTCCTCGCGGTCGCGGATCTGCATGCGTTTCTGCAGCCGCGAGAAGCTGGTGACCGCTCCCTCGAAGGCGACCACCTCGCCGTCGGCGATGAAGTCCTTGGCCGGTTGTTCTTCGAGCGCATCGGCAAGCTCGGGATAGGTGTCGTTGATCTGCTTTTGGTTGCGGGTCATCAACCGCACACCGCCGGCCTGTCGGAAAACGAGCACGCGCTCGCCGTCCAGCTTGCGCTCGTAGATCCAGTCGGAATCGGAAAAGGCTTCGTGCACCAGGGTCGCCAGCATCGGCCCGGTCCACTGCGGCTGCTCGCGCCGGCGCAGCTTGTCCCGATCTTCGCGCGACAGGCGTTCGAGGAGATCATTCATCGTCCCCGCCTTCCGCCTCGCCTTCCTCCTGCTCCACCTGCTTGACCGTCCGGCCGGTCTTCACGGACTTCGGCTCCGTCGACGTGGGATTGCGCCGGGCATCGGCGTCGTCGTCGCGCATCTTGACCAGCAGCCAGTTCTCTTCGTCCTTGCCGCCCATGCCCGTGCGCTGCAGGGCATAGCCGCCGGACAACTTTTTTCCGTGCAGCCGGACGAGAAAATGGCCCTGCTCCACCGCCTTGGCGGGCGCGAGCTCGCCGCCCTCGCCGTCCTCGGTGAGATTGTCGTAGGGACCCGTATCCCAGACGATCACCGTGCCGCCGCCGTACTCCTCGTCCGGGATTACGCCCTCGAAATCCGCATAGTCGAGCGGATGATCCTCGGTGCGCACGGCGAGGCGCTTTTCCTTCGGGTCGGTGGAGGGCCCTTTGGGCACCGCCCAGGATTTCAGGACGCCGTCGACCTCCAGGCGAAAGTCGTAATGGTGCGTGCTGGCGTCGTGTTCCTGCACGACGAATATCGGCTTGCCGCCGGATTTTCGGCGACGCTTGCCGCTGCCCTTGGGCTCGGGCGTCTTGCGGAAATCGCGCTTGGTTTCGTACTTTTTCGTGGCCATGGCGTCGCTGTGTCCTGCGGTGAGGTAAACGCAACCGGGCGGCGGCCGGGTTCCGCAAGTCTGCGGCGGCGGCACGCGGGCCGCTTTGACATGGCTCAGCGCCAAGTCGCAAAGACCTACAGCCTCCCGCAAAAGGACTGCCACTTTCGCGCCGATGTTTTTCTGAATAATTCTGATAACTTAATAAGGGGTAGGCTACGGTCCCGGGCGCCGCCCCGGGTCTCTCGCCATTGGGCACGACTTGCGATTCTGAGGGCACGAAGACAGAGATGGCTGAAATGCAGCGAGAACGTTTCGCCACGGGTGAGACGATCTTTCGGCAGAATGAGGCGTCGCACAGCGCATATCTGATTCTGTCGGGAAGCGTCGATATCCATATCGAAGAGAACGGCCGGCGCGCTCATGTCGCAACCCTCAAGGCCGGCGACGTGCTGGGCGAGATGGGGCTGATCACCGATCAACCGCGCTCGGCCACGGCGACGGCGCAAAAGGACTGTGCCCTGATGCGACTGGAGCCCGAGGAGTTCTTCCGTCTTCTCGACGAGCATCCGCAAGAGATCATGGATTACGTCAAGGCCTTGATCGAGCGGCTGCGGAAGCTCAATACCCGTCTGCTCGAGCCCATCCCCAAGCAGACGTCGCGCGCCCACTTCAAGGTCTGATCCCAAAACCGGAACGCCCACGAGCCGCGCCGGCGTCGCCCGCGCGCGACAATTCGTTGCGCGTTTTCAATTGACGGGCGGATCGCTGGGCGTACCCTTTCTACTTATGGGGCATTGGGCTCGGCCGGCGGGACCGCGGCATTTGCAACAAATGTAAAAAAGAATCCCAGGTTTCCGAGCCCGTCGGACACCGAGGCGCCAGCGGCTCAAAAGCCGGCGAAAGCCCTTGGAACAACGATCGCAAGGAGACGGGATTTCATGAAAAACCTCGTACTCGGGGCGGCGGCGGCCATCGCGCTGGCCTATGCCACGCCCGCACAGGCCTTCGCACAGGCCGACAAGAACGTGCTCTTCATTCTCGATTCCTCCGGCTCCATGGCACAGGACCTCGGCGGGGAGACGAAAATGGCGGCGGCCAAGCGGGTCTTCGGTGAAATGCTGGATCAACTTCCGCCGGAGACCAACGTCGGCCTGGCAGTCTATGGCCACCACGGCGACCGCGACTGCTCGGTGATCGAGGTGATGACACCGGTGCAGCCGCTTGACGCCAAGGCCATCCAGGCAAAGGTCGAGCCGCTCAACCCGGTCAAGGGAGCCACGCCTATCGCCGCCTCGCTGGATGTGGCGGCAGAGGCCCTGAAGGGGATCGAAGGCCCGCGCGCGATCGTCGTCATTTCCGACGGCGAGGAGACCTGCAACGGCGATCCGGTGGCCAAGGCGGCGCAACTGCGCGAGAAATTCGGCATCGACGTGAGCATCCACGTGGTCGGCCTTTCGGTGAACGAAAAGCAGACCGCACAGTTGGCCGCCATCGCCGAGAAGGGCGGCGGCAGCTATTACGCCGCCAACGACGCCGACCAGCTTTCCGAGAGCCTGGCGGAGATCAAGACCCGGGTGATCCAGCAAACCGCCGAGGCGAAAACGCCCAGCGTGTTCTTCGAGGACGAGTTCGAGGGCGCCGGCCTGTCGGAGGCCTGGCAGGTGCAGAACCAGGATCCGAATTCGATGATCGTGGACGGGGGCAAGCTGTTCCTCGTCTCCACCCCCGGCCATCCCTCGAACGGCAACAGCACGAACCTGGTGCAGTACGCGGGCGAATTGCCGGGCAGCTATGAGGCCTACGTCAAGCTGACGACGCCGGTGGTCGACTATCCCGGCTCCAGCAACGACACCACGCAGGTCAACCTGTCGATGATCGCCGATACCGACAACATGCTGCAGCTGACCATTCGCGGCCAGTGCTGCAGCGACCGCCGGCAAATCCAGTTCTGGAAGCTGCAAAACGGCGAATGGGCGCCGGCGCACGGCATCAGCCTTGACCGGACCGACGACCCCGTCGGCTACGAGTTGAAGATTGCCAAGAACGCCTTCCGCTATACCGCCTTTTACAAGAACGACAACGGCGAGTGGCAGGAGATCGGCACCCATGCCTTCCTCGGCAAGTCGTTGCGCCCAGCGCTGGACGTGGTGCGGCTGAACGACGGGCGGGAGACCATCACGGAGATCGATGTCTTTCGAATCCTGACGGCCGAGTGAGGCCACCGAGGCCCGCGCCGGTAACCGGCTGGCGCGGGCCGTTTTTCCTTTTCGGCTGTAGGCAACCGGCCCTCCGCGCACTAGGATCGCTGGCCGCGGAGAGGGAACCATGCTGAGCCGACTGTTCGCACGAACGCCCCGCCAGAGGCCGAGCGTTCCGGAAGGCCGCGTCGTCTATGCGATCGGCGACATTCACGGCCGGGCCGATTTGCTGACCAGAATGCACGGGCTGATCCGCGAGGACGCGGCGCGGCGGCCGGCGCAGGAAACCGTTGCGATCTACCTTGGCGATTATGTGGATCGCGGACCGGGCTCGCGCGAGGTCCTCGACATCCTCCTCGACGAGCCACTTGAAGACGTCTCGCAGGTGCATCTCTACGGCAACCACGAGGACGCGCTGCTGACCTTTTTGCAGGACCCGGGGATCGCGCCGGCCTGGTTCACCTTCGGCGGGTTGGCGACATTGCAAAGCTATGGGCTGCGCCCGAAGCCCAGCGACGCCGACGACCCGGAGCGCCTGGTGGACCTGCAGCAAGAGTTCGCCGAGGCCCTGCCCGCGCGCCATCTGGACTTTCTCCGCGGCCTGGCGCTGCATCACAGCGAAGGCAGCTATCTTTTCGTGCACGCGGGGATCCGGCCGGGCGTGCCGCTGGCGCAGCAGAAGGCGGCGGACCTGATCGGCATCCGCGACGAATTCCTGCGCTCGCGCGCCGATCATGGGCAGGTCGTGGTGCACGGCCACAGCATCGTCGACGAGCCCGAGGTGGCGCCCAACCGCATCGCCGTCGACACCGGCGCCTATGCGACCGGGCGGCTCACCTGCCTGCGCCTGGAGGGCGAGGAACGGCGGTTTCTCGTGACCTGAGCCCCGCCGGTGTCGCGGGTGACGGCTTGAGCCGACCCCTCCATGCCGGAACGTTTGGTTCAACGGGCGACGACCAGCCGTCAGGCGCCGGTCTTGATCATGAGCATCCAGGCGGTGCCTGGGTTCTGCCACCCGTTCTTGACCATGGGTCGGGATGCCACAGCACGATATCCACACCGCTCGTAAAGCCGCCGGGCACCCAGGTTGGCATCGGAAACGATCAGGCTCATGCCGCGTGGCCCGCGATAGCGCTCGGCAAACTGCAGCAACGATGTGCCGATGCCCATGCCTCGCGCCTCGGGAAGCGTACATAGAACGTAGACATAACCGGTGCCCGGCGCTTCGCGCTCCAGCTCAAGCAGAGGCAGAAAGATTGCCGGGGTGTCCTCGGGTATCGCTTCGCATGATGCTGGCTGGCGGTAGGCGATCAGGCAGCCAACAGATCGCCCATCGACCTCGGCGATCCAGGCATTGCGATAGGATATTTTCGCGTCCTCGCTGCCAGCGCGGCGAATCCCGACCTGCCAGGGATCTTGCCCGGGCTCTCCCATCGCCCGCCAGAGATGGAGCGGCATGCCCTCGGCGGCTTCGTTCGCCAGGCGCGCGATGAGCGGGGCGTCCCGGATATTTCCAGGCCGGATGTTCGATTTTCCCGTCACCGTTTGCCTCCACGCCCTGGGCGAGGATACGACATGGCGCGTCAGTCGAGGCCTTTTACGGAGGCGTTCTGCCCGCTCTCTCGCCTTGTTCTCAAATCGCCTCGTCCAGTGCGGCCAGCTTTGACGGCCAACCGGACTTGAACCGCTCGACTGTATCGGGGTCGCGATCGCCGGTGTGTCTGAGCGTTAGCCAGGTTACCCC
>JAWVYK010000017.1:0-18656 GCA_033722755.1 Rhodovibrionaceae bacterium
CCAAAGTGAATGGAGGCCCGGGCCGGAATCGAACCGACGTACGAGGATTTGCAGTCCTCTGCATAACCACTCTGCCACCGGGCCAAGAGCTTGACCTATCAGCATTCTTCAGGAACGGCGGTCAAGGGTTTTCCGAACCTGTTCGCATGGTTTCCAAACTGGTGTTCGTTGGCCGTTGCTGTCCGCCGCGTGGACCAGCTTGCCGATGTCCCGCTTGCTGGAGATCCACGGCTCCACGCATCCGAGGGGACTGCGGATATAAAAGTCCTGCTTGTCCCGGTCAAGCAAGACCCAAACAGCGGCCCCCGCGATTGTTTTCCGGGCCTGGGACTTCTATAAAACCCGCAGGGCAGGGGCCGCGTCCTCGCGAAAGACGGCCGCAATGAATTGTGAGCGAATACGCCATGGATTACGAAGCCGCACGCCTGCACATGGTCGACAGCCAGTTGAAAACCAACCGGGTGACCCAGGTCGCCGTGCTTGAGGCTTTCGAAAACGTGCCGCGCGAAAAGTTCGTGCCGGATCATCGGAAGGGCGTCGCCTACATCGACGAGGACCTGAAGGTTGCCGAGGGCCGCTATCTCATGGAGCCCATGGTGCTGGCGCGGCTCGTCCAGGCTGCGGCGATCCGGCCGAGCGATGTGGTGCTGGATATCGGCTGCGCCACCGGCTACTCCAGCGCGATCCTGGCCAAGCTGGCGGGCACGGTGGTTGCCCTGGAATCGGACGAGTCACTCGGCTCAACGGCCGCGGACCTCTGCGAGCGCCTCGGCATAGACAACGTGGTGGTGGTATCCGGCGAACTCCCGGACGGCTATCCGAAACAGGCGCCCTATGACGCCATCCTGATCAATGGCGCAGTTTCGGAGGTGCCGGAGCCGATCGCGGATCAGCTGGCAGACGGCGGACGGCTCGTCACCGTGCAGCGGGGTCCCTCTGGCGTCGGCCAAGGGGTTTTGATGGAGCGTTTCGAAAAAACGGTCTCGCGTTGGCCGCTCTTCGATGCGGCCACGCCGTTTCTGCCAGGATTCCGCAAGGAGCCGGGCTTCGTCTTCTGAAGCAACGTGAGCGCCGGGCGTGAACGGGTCTGGCGCGTTGGGGCCCGCCACTACCCACGAGGTTGTACGCCATAGCCGAAGGTGTCATGGAATTGCGTGGCGATGTCCGTATAGTCGGTGCAGGACGGATCGCTCGGCTCTGCGGTGCCGTCGGTTCGCGCGGTGCTTGTGGACCCTGGTGCAACGGTCTAATAGGCTGCGATCAGGATTTCGCCCGCATGCGGCGGCGGGCAGGGAAGGCGGATGCCGGCGATGAGGCCACGGTTAGGCATGGGAAATAACAAACGGTCGAAAGTCCGGCTCGCCGCGGCGCTTGCGCCGTTTTTGGCGCTTTCGGCCCTTGCCGCGCCGGCGGCCGGACAAACCCTCGACGAGGCCCTGGCGAATGCATATCGCGAGAACCCGAACCTCGGGGCGGGCCGGTCCGAATTGCGCGCGGTCAACGAACAGGTGCCGCAGGCGCTGTCCGGATGGCGGCCGCAGGTGACGGTGAACGGGGCCGCCGGGGCCCGCAAGGAGAACCAGCAGTCGGCGTTCTTCTCGGCTCAGCAGGACACCAATCCGGTCCAGCTTTCCCTGGACGTGTCGCAGCCAATCTATCGTGGCGGGCGCACCCTTGCCGATACCGCCCGCGCCGAATTCGCGGTCCAGGCGCAAAGGGCGCGTCTCAAGTCTATTACGCAGGAAATTCTGCTGCGCGCGGCCACGGCTTACATGGACGTCTGGCGCGACCAGGCCGTGCTCGGCCTGAACATCAACAACGAAAAGGTGCTTGGCCGCCAATTGCAGGCCACGCGAGACCGCTTCGAGGTGGGGGAGGTCACGCTTACCGACGTCGCGCAGTCCGAATCGCGCCTTGCGGCTGCGACGGCCGCGCGTGTGGCCGCAGAGGGCGAATTGAAGGCCAGTCAGGCGAGGTTCGAGGAGGTGATCGGCCTCACTCCCGGCGTGCTGACCCAGCCGCCACCCGTCGCGGATCTGCCGATCAGCCGCGACATGGCGATCGATGCCGCGCTTGCCGATAATCCGCAGGTGGTCGCCGCCAATTTCGAGGAAGACACCGCGGAAAAACGCGTCGAGGTCGTCTTCGGGGAGTTCTTTCCGGAAGCCTCGCTCGATCTGCGGTTTGCGCGCGCGGCGGAAACGGCGACCGAGAACTCCCAGGTGGAAAGCGCAGAGCTCACGGCCAACATCCGCATTCCGCTCTACCAGTCGGGTCTGGTGTCGAGCCGGGTGCGGGAGGCCAAGCAGCGCCTCAGCCAGCGCCGCATCGAGGTCGAAGCGGTGCGCCGCACGGTCAGGCAGGACACGATCAGTGCCTGGGAGGCGCTGACGTCTGCGCGCGCACAGATCGAATCCTTCGAGGCGAATGTGCGCGCCGCCGACATCGCGCTCGACGGCGTGCGCCAGGAAAACGCGGTGGGCGCGCGGACGATTCTGGACATCCTGGATGCCGAGCAGGAACTGCTCGATGCCCAGGTCAATCTCGTTCGCGCCCAGCGCGACGAAATCGTCGCGAGCTTCCAGGTTCTCTCGGCCGTGGGCGATCTGACGCCGCAGGAACTGGAGCTGGATGTCGAGGCCTACGATCCGGCGGACGATTATCAGGCTGTCCGCAACAGATGGCTCGGCACCCAGGCGCCCGGATTTCGCGAGGAATAACGGCCCGGGCGCCGCTTTTTCGTGATAAGGGCGGCCAGTTGACGCCACGCGTTATTTATTAATCGTGACGCAAAGGTGTTAGAACGTGCTGGTAGTTGCGGGCCGGGCTTTTTTTCAATATTCCGAATTGGTGAAGAGAAACTCATTCGGCCGGCAGGCGAGGTGTCATGAGCGCTCCGCGTAAAACCCATGAACCGACGATGGAAGACATCCTGTCGTCCATCCGGAAGATGGTGACGGAAGACATGGAAGCCCGGTCGAAGAGCTCTGGGGGCGAAGAAAAACCGGCCGACGCCAAGAAGCCGGACGAGGGAGAGAGCGACATGAGTAAGACGGGGGCCAAGTCCGAAATCCTGGAGCTTACACGCATGGTCAACGACGACGGCACAGTCACCGACCTCCGTCAGGCGAACAAGGCGGTATCGGCTGAAGACGCGAAATCCGAAGACGCCGGAGAAGCCACCGCCCAGGCGGCATCCGGAAGCGACACACCCGGCCAGGAGCCATCCAAGGGCTCCGCGCCACAAGCCGAGGCCCAGCAGGCAGAGCCGTCTGCGCAACCGGCGACGCCCCAGTCAACGCCCCCCGCCTCCTCGCCGGCCGAGCCGGCAGCGGCGGCTGGCCAAGGCGACGACAGCGCGGGTTCGTCCTGGGTGGGCCACAATCAGACGCTCGAAGCCCTGGTTCTAGAGGCGATCGAGCCGAAGATTCGCGCGTGGCTCGACGCCAATCTCGACCGCATGGTTCGCGAGGTCCTCCAACAGAAGGTTGACGTTCCGGCCGACCAGTTGGAAAAAAGCGCCAGAGAAATGGTGCGGCGGGAACTGAAAGCCATGCTCAGCCGCCTGGACGAGAGCTGACGCCAGACCGTCATCCTCGTGTCCTGAGACTGAGCGGGTTTGCCGGCGTCGGGCGATAGCGCCCGGCCGCCCGGCACGCTGTCGTTCCGACGACAACGGATGCCACGAGGATAGAACCGGGAATGCTGGAGAAGACGTATCGGCCCGCCGAGGTCGAGAAGAAGCACTACGACCGTTGGCGCGAGGCCGGCGCATTTCACGCCGATCCGGACACGGCCGCCAAGCCCTACACGATCATGATGCCGCCGCCCAATGTCACGGGCAGCCTGCATATGGGCCACGCGCTGACCTTCACCCTGCAGGACGTGCTGATTCGCGCGCACCGCATGCGCGGTCGCGACGCGCTGTGGCAGCCGGGGATGGACCATGCCGGCATCGCCACGCAGATGGTGGTCGAGCGCCAGCTCGCCGAGGAGGGCATCCATCGCCGCGACATCGGGCGTGAAAAATTCCTGGAAAAGGTCTGGGAGTGGAAGGCGCACTCGGGCGGCACCATCATGAACCAGCTCACGCACCTGGGCGCCTCCGCCGACTGGTCGCGCGAGCGCTTCACCATGGACGACGGCTTGTCGCTTGCGGTGCGCAAGGTCTTCGTCGACCTTTACCGCCAGAATCTGGTCTACCGCGACAAGCGCCTGGTGAACTGGGACCCGAAGCTGCACACCGCGATTTCCGACCTGGAAGTGCAGCAGCAGGAGGTCAACGGCCATCTCTGGCACTTCCGCTATCCGGTGGAGGGTGAGCCGGACACCTATGTCGTGGTGGCCACGACGCGGCCCGAGACCATGCTGGGCGACACTGCCGTCGCCGTGCATCCCGAAGACGAGCGCTACACCGACCTGGTGGGCAAGAACGTGATCTTGCCGCTGGTGGGCCGGCGCATCCCCATCGTCGCCGACGACTGGGCGGATCCGGAAACCGGCAGCGGCGCGGTCAAGATCACGCCGGCGCACGACTTCAACGACTTCGAGGTGGGCCGGCGGCACGATCTGGAAATGGTCAACGTCCTCGATTCCAATGCCGTCATCAACGACAACGCGCCAGAGGCATACCGTGGCCTCGACCGCTACGAGGCGCGCCGGCGCGTCGTCGCCGACCTGGAGGCCGAAGGCCTTCTGGAGAAGGTCGAGGATCACGTCCACACGGTGCCGCACGGCGACCGTTCGGGCGTGGCCATCGAGCCGTGGCTGACCGATCAGTGGTACGTCGATGCGGCGACGCTCGCCAAGCCGGCGATCGAAGCGGTGGAGAACGGCGATACCGTCTTCGTGCCTCAGCAGTGGGCCAACGTCTACTTCGAGTGGATGCGCAACATTCAGCCCTGGTGCGTGTCGCGGCAGATCTGGTGGGGCCATCAGATTCCCGCCTGGTATGGGCCGGACGGCGAGATTTTCGTCGAGATGGACGACGCGGCGGCCAAGGCGGCGGCCGAAGCGCACTACGGCAAGCCCGTCGAGCTCACACGGGACCCGGACGTGCTCGATACCTGGTTCTCCTCGGCGCTCTGGCCGTTCTCGACCCTGGGCTGGCCGGAGGAGACGCCGGAGCTCGCCCGTTACTATCCGGGTGACGTGCTCGTTACGCGCTTCGACATCATCTTCTTCTGGGTGGCCCGAATGATGATGATGGGCCTGCACTTCATGGGCGAGGTGCCGTTCCACACGGTCTACATCCACGCCCTGGTGCGCGACGCCTATGGACAGAAGATGTCGAAGTCCAAGGGCAACATCATCGACCCGCTGGACCTGATCGAGAGCTATGGGTGCGACGCGCTGCGCTTTACGCTGGTTGCGCTTTCCGCGCAGGGCCGCGACATCAAGCTGGCGGAAAGCCGGGTTGAAGGCTACCGCAACTTCGCGACCAAGCTGTGGAACGCGGCGCGCTACTGCCTGATGAACGGGGCCGAGCGCAATCCCCGCTTCCATCCCGAGATTGCCCGGCAGACGGTCAATCGCTGGGTGGCCGCGAAGACCGCCCGGATGATCCGCGAGGTGGAATCCGCGGTCGACGCCTACAAGTTCAACGACGCCGCAAGCGCGCTCTACCGCTTCGTCTGGGGCGAGTTCTGCGATTGGTATATCGAATTCACGAAACCGATCCTGCAGGGCGATGACGCCGAGGCCGCGGCGGAGACCCGTGCCTGCATGGCCTGGACGCTGGATCGCATCCTGCGCACCCTGCATCCCTTCATGCCCTTCGTGACCGAGGAGCTCTGGCAGCATCTGGGCGAGCCCGGGCAGGAGCTCATCATCACCGCCGACTGGCCAACCACCTATGAGGGGCTGATCGACGAGGACGCAGAGGACGAAATCGACTGGGTTGCGCGGGTGATCGGCGAAGTGCGCGCCGTGCGCTCGGAGATGAACGTGCCGCCCTCGGCGGAAGTCTCGCTGTGGCTGCGCGAGGCCGGCGAGCACACCAAGACGCGCCTGGAGACCCATGCCACCCTGATCAAGCGCCTGGCGCGCCTGAGCGAAATCCGCATCACCGATGACGCCGCCCCGAAGGGCTCGGCGCAGGTGCTGATCGGCGAGGCAACCGGCGCCATTCCGCTTGCCGAGGTGATCGATCTGGAGCAGGAGCAGGCGCGCCTTCAGAAAGAGGCCGCGAAGCTGCAGAGCGAGATCGACAAGGCTGAGAAGAAGCTATCCAACGACCAGTTCCTCTCCAAGGCGCCCATCGAGATCGTGGAGGAGCAGAAGGAACGGCGCAGCGAGGCCTCGCAGGCGCTCGCCAAGCTGAACCAGGCCCTGGAGCGGCTCGCCGGCGCGTGATCTGACACGGACGCATCGCAGATCTGCCCGCAGCCGTCTTTTGCAGGCGTCGAAGCGCGGCTATGCTCGCAGCGCAGAAAACTGGCAGGCGTGCGCGTAGTGTGCGCCTTTGGACGAAAAACCGACAGCTCGGGAGGCCGCTCAGATGCCCTTGGACGAAAAGCGCACGAAGTTCGACAAATCGAAGCTGCCGAGCCGGCATGTTTCCGTAGGACCCGGCAAGGCGCCGCACCGCTCGTACTACTATGCCATGGGTCTGTCGGAGGAGGAGATCGCGCAGCCCTTCGTAGGCGTGGCGACGTGCTGGAACGAGGCCGCGCCGTGCAATATCTCGCTCTCCCGCCAGGCGAAGGCCAGCAAGGCCGGCGTTTCGGTGGCCGGCGGCACCCCAAGGGAATTCACGACGATCACCGTCACCGACGGCATCGCCATGGGCCATCAGGGCATGAAGTCCTCGCTGGTCAGCCGCGAGGTCATCGCCGATTCCGTCGAGCTCACCATGCGCGGCCACTGCTACGACGCCATGGTCGGCATCGCCGGCTGCGACAAGTCGCTGCCGGGCATGATGATGGTGATGCTGCGTCTCAACGTGCCCTCGGTCTTCATGTATGGCGGCTCCATCCTGCCCGGCCGCTACAAGGGCAGGGACGTGACCGTGCAGGACGTCTTCGAGGCCGTTGGCGCAAACCAGGCCGGCAACCTGAGCGAGGAGGAGCTGCACGCGCTGGAATGCGTGGCCTGTCCCTCGGCCGGGTCCTGCGGCGGCCAGTTCACGGCCAACACCATGGCCTGCGTTTCCGAGGCGATCGGCCTGGCCCTGCCGGGTTCCGCCGGTGCGCCGGCGCCCTACGAATCGCGCGACCAGTATGCCGAGGCCTCGGGTGTGGCGGTCATGGACCTGCTGGCGCGGAATATCCGTCCGCGCGACATCGTGACCATCGAGGCGCTGGAGAATGCGGCCACGGTCGTCGCGGCCTCCGGCGGTTCCACCAACGCGGCCCTGCACCTGCCGGCCATGGCGCACGAGGCCGGCCTGGAGTTCGACATCCACGAAGTCGCGCGCATCTTCAAGCGCACGCCCTATATCGCCGACCTGAAACCGGGCGGGCGCTTCGTCGCCAAGGACCTCTTCGAGATCGGCGGCGTTCCGGTGCTGATGAAGGCGCTGCTGGACGGCGGCTTCCTCAACGGCGACTGCCTCACCGTGACCGGCAAGACCATGGCGGAGAACCTGGCCGGGATCGAATTTCCGAGCGACCAGGAGATCGTGCGGCCGACGAGCGATCCGATCCGGCCCACGGGCGGCGTCGTCGGCCTCGAGGGCAATCTCGCGCCGCAAGGCGCCATCGTGAAGGTCGCCGGCATGAAGAACCTGAAGTTCCACGGCAAGGCGCGCTGCTTCGACAGCGAGGAAGAGGCCTTCACCGCCGTGCAGAACCGGCAGTACGAGGCGGGCGACGTGATCGTCATCCGTTACGAAGGCCCGCGCGGCGGCCCCGGCATGCGCGAGATGCTGGCCACCACCGCGGCCATCTACGGCCAGGGCATGGGCGACAAGGTGGCGCTCATCACTGATGGGCGTTTCTCGGGCGCAACGCGCGGCTTCTGCATCGGCCACGTCGGACCGGAGGCGGCCGTCGGCGGGCCCATCGGCCTGCTGCAGGACGGCGATGAGATCCTGATCGACGCCGAGGAGGGCAAGCTCGAGGTGAGCCTGAGCGAGGCCGAGCTGGAGGAGCGCCGCAAGTCCTGGAGCCCGCGCGAGCACGACTACCAGTCCGGCACGCTCTGGAAGTACGCGCAGACCGTGGGCGATGCGGAGAAGGGCGCGGTCACGCACCCCGGCGCGGCGGCCGAGACGCACTGCTACGCGGATATCTGAGTTCGGCACGCCATGCGCATCGCTGTCGGCGGCTTCCAGCACGAGACGAACACCTTCGCACCATCCCCGGCGAGGCTGGCGGATTTCGAGCGCGCCGGCGGCTGGCCGGGGCTGACCTGCGGCGAGGGCCTGTTCGAGGCTGTCGCCGGCATCAACATTCCTATCGCCGGCTTTGTCGAGGCCGCCGGCCACCGCTATGGCCACGAGCTCGTGCCGCTGTGCTGGGCGCAGGCCACGCCTTCGGCGCAGGTGACGGAGGAGGCTTTCGAGAAGATCACGGGCCTGCTTCTGGATGGACTAGCGGGCGCCGGGTCATTGGACGCCGTATACCTGGATCTGCACGGCGCGATGGTGGCCGAGCACCAGCCGGACGGGGAGGGCGAGATCCTGCGCCGCGTCCGCGACCGGGTGGGACATGATATCCCGGTTGTCGTCAGCCTCGACCTCCATGCCAACGTCAGCCCGGAAATGTTTGAATTAGCGACGGCTTTGGTGTCGTTCCGAACCTATCCGCATGTCGACATGGCCGAGACCGGGGCGCGGGCGGCCCGGCATCTCGATTTCCTCCTGCGCGGCGGCCGGGCGGCGGCTCGGGCGTTTCGGCAGGTGCCGTTTCTGATGCCGCTGACGGCCGGGTGCACGATGGTGCAGCCCGCCAAGGGCCTCTATGACCTCGTGGCGAAGCTGGAAGATGACGACGTGGCCAGCGTCTCCTTCAATGCCGGTTTCGCGCCGGCCGACACATACCACTGCGGCCCCTCGGCACTGGCCTATGGGGCGAACCAGGCTCGAGCGGATGCGGCCGCCGATCTCTTGCTGGACTACTGCCTCGAGCACGAGGCGGAGTTCGCCGGCACGATCCTGCCGGCGCGCGACGCCGTCGCCTATGCCATCGACCGTGCGCGCACCAGCAACCGGCCCGTCGTGCTGGCCGATACGCAGGACAATCCCGGCGCCGGGGGCAACGGAGATACCGTGGGCCTGCTGGAAGAGCTGGTGCGCCAGGAAGCGGAGGAGGCGACGTTTGCCCTGCTCTGCGACGGGGAGGCCGCCGCAGCCGCGCATGCTGCGGGCGAGGGCGCCAGGACCCGGATCGCCCTTGGCGGCAGGTCAGGCTTGCCCGGCATGGAGCCCTTCGAGGCAGAGGTTCTGGTCGAACGGCTGGGCGACGGGCGCTTCACGGCGACGGGCCCGTTCTACGAAGGCTCGCGCATGCAGCTTGGGCCCATGGCCTGCCTGAAGATCGGCGGCGTGCGCGTGGCGGTCTGTTCGGGCAAGATCCAGGCGGCCGATCGGGAGATGCTGCGCCATGTGGGCATCGAGCCGACCCGCCAGAAGATTCTGGCGCTCAAATCCTCGGTGCACTTCCGGGCAGATTTCGAGCCGATTGCCGAGGAAGTCCTGGTCGCCGCCTCGCCGGGGCCGAACCCGGCCGACCATCTGCTGCTGGATTACCGCGAGCTGCGTCCGGGCGTGCGCCTGATGCCGGCCGGTCCCGTCTTCGCGCCCGAAACCGTCTCCTAGACCTCCAGCGTGCACCAGATCGGCGTGTGGTCGGAGGCGTTCTCCTTGCCGCGGGGCTCCCGGTCGATTTGGCATTCCTGTAGCCGGTCGGCTGCCTGCGGAGACAGCAGCAGGTGGTCGATGCGTATGCCCAGATCGCCGGCAAAGGCGCGCCCCTGATAGTCCCAGTAGGTGTAGTGCCCACCGCCGTGGTGCAGCGCCCGGAAGGCGTCGGTATAACCTAGGTTAAGAATGGTGCGGAACGCATTGCGGCTTTCCGGCTGATAGAGCGCATCGTCGGCATAGACGCCAGGGTCGTAGGCGTCCTCTGGCATGGGGATGACGTTGTAGTCGCCGCCCAGCACGGTCGGGGTCTCGCGGCTCAGAAGCTCGGCGGCGTGCAGTTGCAGCCGCCGCATCCAGGCCAGCTTGTAGTCGAACTTCGGCCCGCCAACGGGATTGCCGTTCGGTAGATAGATAGAGGCCACGCGCACCCCGTTCGTGGTGACCTCGAGATACCGGGCCTGCGTGTCCTCCTCGTCGCCGGGCAGGCCTTCCTGCAGGTCTTCCAGCGGCGCGCGCGCCAGGATGGCGACGCCGTTGTAGCTCTTCTGGCCGAGCGCGGCGACGTGATAGCCGAGGTCCTCGAGCTCGAGCCGCGGCAGGTTTTCCTCTTCGCACTTCAGCTCCTGCAGAAGCGCCACGTCGGGTTCGGCCGCGCGCAACCAGTCGAGCACATTGCCGATGCGCTTGCGGATCGAATTGACATTCCAGGACGCGATCTTCACCAGCGCGCTCCGCTTCGCCGGGTTACAGAACTGCAAAAGCCCGCCGTCCGTTGCGGAAAGCGGGCCGGATTTGTAGCACAGCTATCGTTCGGGAACAGCGGGCTCTTGCGCCCGCCGGCTCGCTCAGATGGAGAAGGAGGAGCCGCAGCCGCAGGAGGAGGTGGCGTTTGGATTGTTGACCTGGAAGTAGGCGCCCATCAGGTCCTCGATGAAGTCGATTTCTGCGCCATTGAGCAGTTCGAGAGAGATTTCGTCGATCACGACCTTCGCCGGACCGCGTTCGAAGGTCTTGTCGTCGGCGTTGAGCGTGTCGTCGAAGCTGAAGCCGTACTGGAAGCCCGAGCAGCCCCCTCCGGAGACCGTAACGCGCAGCATCAGGCCGTCCTGATCCTCTTCCTGCATCAGGGCGCCGATGCGCTTGGCCGCGCTTTCCGTCAGGCTGACGGTCATCGGATTTTCGGCAAGGCTTGCCTGGCTCATCTCGTCGTTATCCTCCAAAGCGCGCGGGCTGTGAACTTGTCCGCTCTGCGCGCGAAGCGATAACGATCATGTAGGAAGCCCGGGCGCCAAGTCAAACGCCCTTGAACGTCCCGCCATGCCGGGCGCAGGCCCCGGGCCGGCGTTGCTTTGGCGAGATTGCCTTGCACCGGCACCGCAGGTAGGCTCTGCGCCTCATGTCCCGCCAGACGCCGCCAGACGACCCGCCACGTGCTCCCCTCAAGCCGCTGGGCGAGAGCGCCAACATTCACTTGGCGCCTTTCGCCGTACGCGCCGAGGCGAGCCGCGGACGGCTTTTCGAGGAGCCGGAGAGTACGACCCGCACACCGTTTCAGCGCGACCGCGACCGGATCGTCCATGCCGGCGCCTTCCGCCGCCTGCAGTACAAGACCCAGGTGTTCATCTATCACGAGGGCGATTACTACCGGACGCGACTGACGCACTCGCTGGAGGTCGCGCAGATCGCGCGCAGCATTTGCCGCGTCCTCGGATTGAACGAGGATCTGGCAGAAGCGCTGGCACTGGCCCACGACCTGGGCCACACGCCCTTCGGCCACGCCGGTGAGGAGGCGCTGAACGAGGTCATGCGCCCCTTCGGCGGCTTCGATCATAACGAGCAGGCCTTCCGCATCCTTACCCAGCTCGAGCAGCCCTATGCGGCTTTCGACGGCCTGAACCTGACCTGGGAGACGCTGGAGGGCCTGGTCAAGCACAACGGTCCGCTGACCGGTCCGAACGCCGCGCGCAAAGGACCGCCACCGGCCAGCGTGAGCGCGTTTTGCGCGCGCTTCGACCTGGAGCTTTCCAGCTTCGCCGGCGCCGAGGCCCAGGTGGCGGCGCTGGCCGACGACATCGCCTACAACAACCACGATATCGACGACGGCCTGCGCGCCGGCCTGTTCATGGTCGAGGACCTGGCGGAGCTGCCGCTCGTCGGGCCGATGTTCGCGGAGGTGCGCGGGCTGTTCCCGGATGCCGGCCAGACGCGCCTCATGCGCGAGGTCGTGCGCCGCCTGATCGATACCATGGTCAACGACCTGATCGCCGAGACGCAGGCCCGCCTGGATGCGCTCAGGCCGAACAATGCGCCCGGAATCCGCGCGGCCGAAAGGCCGGTTGTTGCCTTTTCCGACGAGATGCGACAGAACGACCGCGCTCTACGCGCTTTTCTGTTCCGCCGGATGTACCGTCATTACAAGGTCAACCGCATGACCTCCAAGGCCCGGCGCGTCGTGCGCGAACTCTTCGCGCATTACGTGGCGGAACCCAATACCTTGCCGCCAGAGTGGGAAGAGGCGGTCGCGGCGGCCGCAAGCGAGGAGCA
The DNA here is from genome assembly GCA_033722755.1 of Rhodovibrionaceae bacterium. Classification (GTDB taxonomy): domain Bacteria; phylum Pseudomonadota; class Alphaproteobacteria; order Kiloniellales; family Rhodovibrionaceae; genus JAWVYK01. The sequence continues at coordinate 12,350 of JAWVYK010000017.1, forward strand.
GGCCGCACGGACCGTCGCCGATTACATCGCCGGCATGACGGACCGCTACGCAATCAGGGAGCACCGCAAGCTCTTCGACATCGAAGAAAAGACCTAATGAACGTTTTCAGTATCTTCGAGGCGGACGTCAAGAAAGCACTTGAGGAGATGGCCGCCGCCGGATCGATTCCGGCGGACCTCGACCTCGCGGGCGTCAAAGTGGAGCCTCCGCGCGATCCGGCGCACGGCGACGCGGCGACGAATGCGGCGCTCGTGTTGGCCAAGCCGGCCGGCATGAAGCCGCGCGATCTGGCCGAGGTCCTGGCGGGCCGGCTGGATGCGAAGGAGACCTTCGTGGAGGCGGAGGTGGCCGGGCCGGGCTTCGTCAATCTGCGTGTCTCGGATTCCTTTTGGCGGAATTGCCTGACGGCGATCCTGCGCGCCGGCCGGGCCTACGGCTCGTCGGGGCTCGGAAATGGCCGCAAGGTCAACGTGGAGTACGTCTCCGCCAATCCCACCGGGCCGCTGACGGTGGGTCACGCGCGCGGGGCGGTGGTCGGCGATGCGCTGTCCAACCTGCTGGCCAAGGGCGGCTTCGCCGTCACCAAGGAATACTATATCAACGACGCCGGCGTGCAGGTCGATGTGCTGGCGCGCAGCGCCTATCTGCGCTACCGCGAGGCGCTGGGCGAAGATATCGGCGAAATACCGGAGGGCTATTATCCCGGCGACTACTTGAAGCAGGTGGGTCAAGCGCTGGCCGAGCGCGACGGCGGCAAGTGGCTGGATGCGGGCGAGGACGAGTGGCTGCCCGCGGTGCGCGCCTTCACCATAGACTCGATGATGGAGCTGATTCGCCGCGATCTCGGCGCGCTCGGTGTCGAGCACGATGCATTTACCTCCGAGCGTGCCCTGGTCGAGGCGGGCCGCGTCGAGGAGGTCTTCACCGAACTCGAAGAACGTGACCTGATCTACACCGGCGTTCTCGAGCCGCCCAAGGGCAAGAAGCCGGAGGATTGGGAGCCGCGCCCGCAGACCCTGTTCCGCGCCACGGATTTCGGCGACGACGTGGACCGCCCGCTCAAGAAGTCCGACGGAAGCTGGACCTACTTCGCCAGCGACATGGCCAATCATTTGGACAAGTATCGCCGCGGCGCGGAAATCATGATCGACGTCTGGGGCGCCGATCACGCCGGCTATGTCAAACGCATGCAGGCGGCGGTGCGCGCGCTGACCGAAGACCATGCCAGCCTGGATGTGCGCATCTGCCAGCTGGTGAAATTGTTGCGCGCAGGCCAGCCGGTGAAGATGTCGAAGCGCGCAGGCACCTTCGTCACCCTGCGCGACGTGCTCGACGAGGTCGGCAAGGACGTGGTGCGCTTCATCATGCTGACCCGCAAGAACGACGCGCCGCTTGAATTCGACCTGGAAAAGGTGCTGGAGCAGAGCCGCGACAACCCGGTCTTCTACGTGCAATACGCCCATGCGCGCGTCTGTTCGGTGATGCGCCATGCGGTCGAGGCCCTTCCCGAGGCCGATCTTAGCGACGCGTCGCTGGCCGATGCGCCTTTGGCTCGCTTGACCGACTCGCACGAGATTGCTTTGATTCGCACTATGGGAGCATGGCCGCGTTTGATCGAAAGCGCGGCGGAGGCATACGAACCGCACCGCGTTGCATTTTATCTTTACGATCTGGCCGCAGGATTCCATGCCCTATGGACGAAGGGTAAGGATGACGCCAGCCTGCGGTTCCTGGTGCCGGAGGATCGGGAGCTGAGCCTTGCCAGGCTGGCACTGGTCCGGGGGGTGGCACTGGTGATCGCCTCGGGCCTGGAGGTCATGGGCGTCACCCCAGTCGAGGAGATGCGCTGAATGCCATCGGAATACTCGCCCGAGGAACTGCGGGCCGCACGCGAGGCGCGCGAACGCCGTTCGCAGGTTTCCGACGATATGCCGGAATTCCTGGAAGAACCCTTGCCGCAGCCCGAAGCCCGGCCCGCGCGCAACAACGCGGTGAAAATCGCTTCTATGGTGATTTCGCTGCTGACGCTGGCGGGTTTCGCCGCGATCGTCTCTTACGCCTATCTGTGGGGGCTGGGCGACGTCTCCGAGGGTAAGCTGCCGATCGTGGCCGCCGCGGCAGAGCCGGAGAAGGTCCGCCCCGAGGATCCCGGCGGGCTCAAGGTCCCGCATCAGGATACTCTGGTTCTTAACGAGTCGGACAGCGGCGCCGAGACCGGCGTAGAGCGGCTGTTGCCGCCGCCGGAGGAGCCGGCGCCGCCCGAACCGAAGATCACGGCTTCGAATGAAGGCGGGCAAACGCCGCCATCCGAGGACGCGGCCGGTGCGGAGGTGCCGCAACCGTCGCTGGAGCCTACGGAGCCGATCCAGCTGATGCCGGAAAAGACCAAGGCGGCAATCTCTGGAACCGCGGCGCCGGACAGCGAAGCGCCAGGCGCGGATGCCGGCACGCAGGTGGCCGAGGCCAACTCGGATGCCGCCCCGAAACTCGCGCCTGAGCCCGAAGCGTCCACCAACGAGGCCGCCGCGAAGGCCGAAGCGGCCCCGTCGCCGGCGGCAACGCAGGTCGCGCTCAAGCCGGGCGACTACGTCATCCAGATGGCGGCCTTCCGGTCCGATGACCGCGCGCGCCAGGGTTGGCGCGCGCTGCAGGGCAGCCATCCGCAAATCCTTGGCGATATGGAACTGCTGATCCAGCAGGTGGATATCGAGGGCAAGGGCACCTTCTTCCGTGTGCAGACCGGGCCGTTTCCCAACAAGGCGACGGCGGAGGACATGTGCGCCGCCCTGAAGGCGCGCGGGCAGGCCTGCATCGTGACGCGGAGATAACCGCGCCATGCCCCCGCGGGCCGTCATCCTCGGCTGCGCCGGAACGCGCCTGAGCGCGGAGGAGGCCCGCTTCTTTGCCGATAACGATCCCTTCGGATTTATCCTCTTCGCGCGCAATGTCGATTCGCCTGCGCAACTGCGCGCGCTGACAAACTCGCTGCGCCAGGCCGTGGGGCGCGCCGAGGCGCCGGTTCTGATCGACCAGGAAGGCGGCCGCGTGGCACGCCTGCGCGCGCCGCGGTGGCGCGAGGCCCCGGCGGCGGAGATCTTCGGGCGGCTTTACCGGCACGATCCTGACGGGGCTTGCGAGGCAGTCCGGCTGAACGCGCTGCTGCTGGCCGCTGAATTGCAGGAGTGCGGCATCGACGTCGACTGCGCGCCGGTCCTCGACCTGCGGCGACCGGAAGGCCACGAGGTGATTGGCGACCGCGCCTTCTCCGATGAGGTCGACGCGGTCGTCGCGCTCGGCGGGGCCATGGCCGAGGGCCTCATGCAGGGCGGCGTTACGCCAGTCGGCAAGCACGTGCCGGGCCACGGCCGGGCGCCGGTCGACAGCCACTTGGAACTGCCCCGCGTGCGCGACAGCCACGCCACACTCGCCGACAGCGATTTCCGCTGCTTCCAAGCCCTGAACGGGCTGCCCTGGATGATGACCGCCCATGTGGTGTACGAGGCGCTCGACAAGACGCGGCCGGCGACAACCTCGCCCGCCGTCATCGCCGAGGTGATTCGCGGCGAAATCGGATTCGACGGCGTGCTGGTTTCCGACGACCTGTCCATGCAGGCGCTCTCCGGCGATTTCGAGCGCCGCACGGCCGATGCGCTCGAGGCGGGTTGCGACCTCGCCCTTCACTGCAACGGCGAGATGGAGGAAATGCGAGCGGTCTGTCGTGCCGCGCCGTCATTGTCGGCCGACGCTTCGAGGCGGATCGAGACCGGCCGCGCGCGTGTGGCTGCGGCGCAGAAGAGCAACGGCGACGAGGCAGGGCGGACGGGTCCGGAAACGGTCGATCAGGCGGAAATCCAGCAACGCCTTGACGCACTCCTGCAGGCGGCGTAGGCGATGACGATGCAGAGCGATGCCCCGCGTCCCGGCAGGACGGTATCATGAGCGGCGACCCGCATTTCGAAGAGGACACTGCGCCGCCGCGGCCCGAGGGCGACGGGCGGCTCGTGGTCGACCTCGAAGGATTCGAGGGCCCGATCGACGTGCTGCTTCAGCTTGCGCGCGACCAGAAGGTCGATGTCACGCGGATTTCGATCCTGGAGCTGGCCGAGCAGTATCTCGCCTTCGTGCGCGAGGCCCGCCGCCTGCGCCTTGAGCTGGCCGCCGACTATCTGGTGATGGCGGCGTGGCTGGCCTATCTGAAGTCACGGCTGCTGCTGCCAGAGCCCGAGGACGACGGGGAAGAGCCGAGCGGCGCAGAGATGGCCGCGGCGCTGCGCTTCCAGTTGCAGCGCCTGGAAGCCATGCAGGAAGCCGCGCGCGGTCTGTTTCGCCGGCCGGCCTTGGGCAGCGAACGCCTGCCCCGCGGCGCGCCGGAGGCGCTGGATGTCGTCACCACCCCGCGATATCAGGCAACACTCTACGATCTTCTGCGTGCCTATGCCCGACAACGCAGCCGCGGACAGCCCGAGGGCCTGCGCATTGGCGCCATGGAGCTCTATTCGGTCGACGACGCGCTGGCGCGCCTGCGGCGGCTGCTGGGCAGCGGGCCGGACTGGCGTACGCTGTCGAGCTTCCTGCCGCACGACCTGAAGGACGAGACGGTGCACCGCTCGGCCGTGGCGAGCCATCTGGCCGCCACCCTTGAGATGGTGCGAGACGGCGATCTCGAAGTGCGGCAGGACGGCATCTTCGGTCCCATTCTGGTGCGCCGGAAGAGCGAAGGGACATGACCGACCTGAGCGACCGCTATCAGCAGCTGCGGCTTTTGGAGGCCTTGGTATTCGCCGCCGCCGAGCCGCTCGACCGCAAGGAACTGGCGCGCCATCTGCCGGAGGGCACGGACATCGACCGGCTGATGGAGGAATTGGCGAACCTCTACGCCAACCGCGGCGTGACACTGGAGCGCGTCGGCGATGGATGGGCGTTTCGCACGGCCGCCGATCTCGCGCCGCTGATGAAGATCGAGCGCAAGGTGAGCCGCAAGCTTTCGCGCGCGGCCATGGAGACGCTGGCCATCGTGGCCTACCACCAGCCGATCACGCGCGCGGAAATCGAGGAGATCCGCGGCGTCGGGCTTTCCAAAGGCACGCTGGACACGCTTCTGGAGGCCGGCTGGGTGCGCCCCCGGGGCCGCCGTCGAACGCCGGGCCGGCCCGTAACTTGGTGCACCACCGAGGGATTCCTCGATCACTTCGGCCTGGAGAGCCGTGACGACCTGCCCGGCGTCGAAGAGCTGAAGGCGGCGGGCCTGCTGGACACGCGGCCGGCGCTGACGGCGCTCACCGCACGCGGCAAGCTGGGCGACTACATGGACGACGACGAGGACAGCGGTGACGAGGACTCCATCGAGGAAACGGACGAGAGTCTCGAAGAACTGCTGGCCGAGGATTTCGGAGAAGACCTCGCCGAGGCCGAGGGGGGCGCGGAAGACGACGACGGCGGGCAGACGCGCGGCCATTGAAATGCCGGCCGCGGCGCAATAGCTTTGACTAATCTGCGAACGACTCGCATTTCCGCTGCGCCAACGCAGCGGCGGCTGCCCGGAAAGGGGGCTTATGGACGCGCTACGCCTCGAGCATGTCAGCCACGCCTACGGGGACATTCTGGCGGTCGACGATCTGTCGCTCAGCATCGGCGCGGGCGAGCTCGTCTGCCTGCTGGGCCCGTCCGGGTGCGGCAAGACGACGGCACTGCGGGTGGCGGCCGGGCTGGAACGTCTGCAGCGCGGCCGGGTGGTCCTCGACGGGCAGGTGGTCGCCGGCGAGAAGCGGGACCTTCCACCGGAGGCGCGCAGCGTTGGACTGGTGTTCCAGGATTTCGCGCTGTTCCCGCATCTAAGCGTCAAGGACAACGTCATCTTCGGCTTGAAGCGACTGGGCCAGCGCGAGCGCGAGAGCCGGGCCCTGCAGGCGCTTTCCAAGGTGGGAATGGACGACCAGGCGGAGGCCTTTCCGCACATGCTCTCGGGCGGGCAGCAGCAGCGCGTCGCGCTGGCGCGCGCCATGGCTCCCGAACCGAGGGTGATGCTGCTCGACGAGCCGTTCTCCGGGCTTGACGCACGCCTGCGCCATCAGGTGCGCGATCAAACGCTGCACGTGCTCACGCAGTCAGGCGCCACCACGCTCATGGTCACCCACGACCCGGAAGAGGCCATGTTCATGGCCGACAGGATTGCACTCATGCGCGGCGGCCGGCTGGAACAGGTGGGGGCGCCGACAGAGCTCTACTTTACGCCTCGCACCGCCTTCGTCGCCGGTTTCTTCGGCGACATCAATCGCATTGAAAGCGTCGCGCGCGATGGTGTCGCGG
>JAWVYK010000018.1:0-18550 GCA_033722755.1 Rhodovibrionaceae bacterium
ATGTCTGGCCCCTTTCGTGTCACATTCAGACATATGAATGTCACTGATGGAGGCCGGCTTACCACATTTTATGCAAATGTTATATTCGAAAATTAGAGGTATGAAGCCACCTCGTAAGAGGTAAAATAAGCACTTAAATATATGTTATTACTGAATTTCTTGCGCGCAACCGCAATTTCTCGATTGTTCGGATTTTGGAAAATAAGCGGATTTTTCGGCTCATTGGCGTCTGTGACATAGAAGTGTCATACTGGTCCCCGGACAAAAACATTGCTGTGTCACAGCGCGGCCCGGGCAGATGCGAAGCGATAAAACAAAATCGTCAAGAAGTCGGGTAATCGTCGCCGCGAATACCTACATCTAGGTCATGACGGAAGAGACCGAAGAACAGCCCGTGACAGAGCTTCGCAAGACGCGCAAGTGTTTGCGTTGCCGGGAGAGATTCGAGAGCGAATGGGCCGGCGAACGCATCTGCCCGCGCTGCAAGAGCAGCCAGGCGTGGAAAAGCGGCTACGAACGCCCCTTCGCCTAGATCCTGCGTTCACGCAGTTCCTATCAGCATCAACCAACGTTCTGAGCCATCCGGTATCAATCGCGGCCGGGCATTCGGCGTTGGCACAGAGCGTAGCGCTCGTGCGGAAGCCCGAAGCCGTTTGAAATTCCATCGCTGCCATGTATTCGAGAAATGCAATGCGATTTTTCGCCGAGGCACCAATGTGACCTCTACCCGGGCCCAGGCCCCCGCTAATCGGATATGTGGACATGACCAGCCGATGCGGAATCAGTCGACGTTTACGTTCGGATCGACGGGTGCTCGGCTGGCGCCACGTCTGCAAGAAAAGTAGCAGCGGCCCCGAAACGCCCGCGCAGCAGGCAACTCCGGGCGGGAGTGCGTTCTGATGGCAACGATCCGCAGCACCGGTGGGCCCGTCGACACGGCAAGTCTGTCGTTCTACATCCGCGTGCCGCACCATAACGGTGCCAGCCTCAGCCGGACCAAGTGCTTCAATACTCTGAAGGGCACGGATCAGGACGGCAACGATGTCGTCATGAAAGGCGACTTCTGCACCAATTGGTATTCGCCTTACAGCGGATTCGGGCTTCTCATTTATGGCGGGGTGTGGTCGACGAGCGGAGAGGCCAGGACCGTCAAAGCCTTCAGCGGCGGCAACCTGGTTTACAAGATTACCGACATCGACGTCTCGATTTCGGTCTCCACGACAGACCAGGAACTCGCCTTCAATCCGCGGCCGATCGACACGATTTCCGGCGCGGCGCTGCTGAGAGGCGACGACACGATCATCGGCAGCCACTTTGCCGACCAACTCTACGGAATGGCTGGAGACGACGTGCTCGACGGGGGTCTCGGCAGCGATCTCCTCGACGGAGGCGACGGGTCGGATACGGCGGATTATTCACGCTCGCCAGCCGGCGTCATCGTCGATCTTTCCTCGGCTTCCGTTCTGGGCGGGCACGCCGTTGGCGATACACTCGTCAGCATCGAGAACGCTGCCGGCTCGAACAGCGCCGACGATACCCTGATTGGCGACGACGGCGACAACAGGCTGTACGGCAATGGCGGCGACGACATCCTGCTTGGCGGCCTCGGCAACGACTATCTCGACGGCGGGCGCGGTGCCGACCGGATGGAGGGCGGACCCGGTGACGACACCTACGTGCTGGACAATGCCGGCGACGTCTTCATAGAGGCCGCAGACGGCGGCTCCGACACCATCGAGGTGGCGCACTCCTCCGGTCTTCCCGAGCATATCGAAAATCTAACACTGATCGGCCGGAGCAACGCCGACGGCTTCGGCGACGATAATGACAACGAACTGCGCGGCAACCGCGGCAAGAACGAGCTCTACGGACGGGCCGGCAACGACACGATTTTTGGCGGCGGCGGGAAGGACAAGCTCTGGGGCGAGTCGGGAGACGATATAATCGTCGGCGACGTCACAACCTCGCGCGACAGCCGCATTTTGAACCAGAGGTTCTCGAATGCCAGGGATCACCTCTGGGGCGGCGACGGGAACGATGAGCTCTATGGCGGCAATGGAGCCGACCAACTGCGCGGCGAGGCCGGCGACGACACGCTTTTCGGCGATTACTCGAACTGGGGGTCGGGCAACGACAAACTCTGGGGCGGGCTCGGAAACGACGAGCTCTACGGCGGACTAGGCCACGACAAGCTCTGGGGCGGTGAAGGCGACGACCTGCTGGAGGGCGGGCCCGGATACGGCAAGGACCAGCTTCGCGGCGAGGCAGGCAACGACATCCTGTTCGGAGGAGCAGGCCGCGACAAGCTCATTGGCGGCGACGGCGACGACTTGCTCTTCGGCAACTTCGGCACGGACTCCCGTCTCCAGGATTCCCGCGACAAGCTGATCGGTGGCGCCGGCAACGACGAGCTGCATGGCGGCGACTCTAAGGACAAGCTGATCGGCGGCGACGGAAACGATCTTCTTTTCGGCGACGCGGGAAAGGACAAGCTCATAGGCGGATCGGGCCACGACGAGATCTACGGCGGCGAAGACAAAGACAAGCTGAACGGCGGAGACGGCGACGACTGGCTGGACGGCGGAGAAGGCAGAGACAAGCTGGCCGCGAAGGCCGGCAACGACACACTGGTGTGGGATCCGGCGGACCGGCTTTTGCACGGCGGCTCGGGCGAGGACACGCTGCTGTTCTCGGGTGAGGGCTTTCTTGACGGCCGCGGACGCGCACGCAGCATAGAAGTGGTCGACACCGATAACGATGTGGCCAACGGGCTTTTGCTCTCGGCGTCGGATGTCAGGAAGCTCTCGGAGACGGATCAACTCCTGATCGCCGCCGATGCTGAAGACGCCGCGACTTTCACCGGCGAGTGGACCTTCGTCGAAACCAATCTCGACGGCTATCACGTGTTCACCGCCATGGCCGGCGACGACGTGGTTACGCTCCTGCTCGACCCCGACCTGACCAGCAATCTGGAGCATTTGATCGCCTGATCTGCCGACGCCCGGCAACACGCCACAGGAGGCGAAACAAGGGTCCGCAATGCTCGAAGTCGGACGCCATCCGACGCCGGTTTCGATGGGCCGCCGTAACTCGGGCGCCCGCTATTGGTTGACGTTTTTTGTAATGTAACAGCTTGGCCGAGGAACCAGAAACATGGCAACCGTCAACGTCTTTACGACCTCCCTCAACATGGATCCGGTGACGGAGTTTCTCTTCGGATTCGAGCCCACGATCGTCAACGACATCAGCATCGATAGATCCGGCAAGACCGTGACGGCGACGCTGGACGTCACGTCCATGGTCGATTCGCAGGATTATGTCCTGATCATGGACCTGAAAGTGTTGTCGCGGCGCAAACTGCTCTTGCGCTCGCTGAAGGTGGAGGAGCCCGACGGCACGCCGGTTGCTGAAATCACGGGCATCAACAAGAAGGTCACCCCGGAAAACGTCGACGCCCTAAGCCTCGCGGACATCTTCGCACGCGGCGACGTGATCAACGGCAGTCCGTTCGATGACACCATCCATTCATTCAACGGCTCGGACAAGGTCTTCGCAGGCGACGGCGATGACACCGTCTTCGGCGAAAATGGCAAGGACAAGCTATTCGGTGGCGCCGGCAACGACCTGCTGGATGGCGGCAGCGGAAAAGACAGACTGCATGGCGAAGACGGCGACGACGAGCTCTATGGCGGCAATGGCAAAGACAAACTGTTCGGTGACGCCGACAACGACCTGCTGGATGGCGGCAACGGCAAGGATAAACTGACCGGCGGTGCTGGCGACGATGAGCTTCATGGAGGAAATGGCAAAGACAAGCTGATCGGCGGCGAGGGCAATGACTTGCTTTACGGCGATGGAGGAAAGGACAAGCTGCAGGGCGATGCCGGCAACGACGAGCTCTATGGCGGCGGCGGCAAGGACAAGCTCATCGGCGGCGAAGGCAACGACCTGCTTGATGGAGAAGACGGCAAGGACAAGCAGTTGGGCCAAGCCGGCGATGACACCTTGATTTGGGATCAGCGCGACCGTCTGATGCACGGCGGCGACGGCGAGGATACCCTCGTGATTTCCGGTGAGGGCAGTTTGAACGGCCCGGGCCGCGCGCGCAGCATAGAGACCGTCGACGCGGACAACGGCGTGGCGAACCACATTTCGCTATCTGCCTCGCAGGTCGTAAGGCTCTCGGAAACCGATCAGTTGCTGATCATGGCGGATGCCATGGATACCGGCGAATTCTCTGGCGATTGGGCGTTTGTCGAAACCAATCTCGACGGCTATCACGTGTTCACTGCGCCAACCGGCGACGGTCCGGCCACGTTGTTACTGGATCCGGATATGAGCAGTAATCTGGATTCTCTGATCGCCTGAATTCGCGACAAAGCGGCTTCGCACTCCAAGACGCCTCACTCCAATTGCGTGATCCGGGCAAGCGCGTCGCGCAGTACGCGCTCGGCCTGTGCGCGCTCGTGTTCGCTCATCCGCTCGAAATCCGCGCTCAGTTTCAAATGGCTCAGGTCCTCGTGCATCGGCTGCGCCTGGCCGTCAACGTCTTGCCGGGGTCCGACGACCTGATAGGTCGCCACCGGGTAGGCGATGCCCTTGACTTCGACCCGGCCTTTCTCCTCGCACCTGATTTCGTCCTTCACCAGCGCGTAGGTCTCGTAGGAAATGAGTATTTCGCCGGGGGTCGCCGCACTTTCCAGCCGGGAGGCCAGGTTCACGCCGCCGCCTATAATCGTGTAGTCCATGCGGTCCTCGCTGCCGAAGTTGCCGACAGTGCAGAACCCCGTGTTGATTCCGATGCGGCATTGCAGGGGTTTCTCCAAGCCAGACTCCCGCCACTCGGCCTGGAGTTCCGCCAGGCGCGCGCGCATCTCGATGGCCATCTGCACGCAGGCCAGTGCGTCTTCCTTCACGCCCTTGGTTTCCGGGTCGCCGAAAAAGATGACGATCGCGTCGCCCACGTACTTGTCGATGGTGGCGCCATGGGCCAGCGCGATCTTCGACATTTCTGTCAGATACCGGTTCAGCAACTCCGTCAGCTCTTCCGATTCCAGCCGGTCGGCCGTCTCGGTGAACCCGGCGATGTCGGAGAAGAAAACGGTCAGCTTCTTGCGCCGGCTGGCGACCTTCACCTCCTGGCGGCCGGTGAAAATCGATTCATAGACCTGGGGCGAGAGATACTTGGCAAGCTGGTTGGATAGCTGCTCCAGGGTGTTCGACTTTTCCGACAATTCCTGTTCGCGCTGTTTCAATTCGGTGATGTCCGAGTAGACCGCCACGGTACCGCCGTCGTCGGTCTTGCGCTCGCTGACCAGAATCCAGCGGCCATCGCCGCGCTGCTGGATATGGGGCCCCTTGGGGTTGCGGTGACGCTCGAGGCGGCCGGCCAGCCAGCCTTCGGGGTCTTCCTGGGCGTCCTGGATGAAGCCCCGTTCGACCGCGCGGCGGACGATGGCCTCGAAGGTCATGCCCGGAACGATCTCGTCGGCGATCTCTGGATAGAGCAGCGAACGGTATTTGCTGTTGCAGACGACGAGCCGGTCGTCGCTGTCGTAAAGCGAAAAGGCCTCGGAAATGCTTTCGATCGCGTCCGACAGCCGCCGGCGCATCTCCCGGATCTCCCGCAGATTCGATTCCTGCACCTCGATTGCCGTATCGCGGAAAACCCCAAGCGCCGACGCCATGCGGCCAAGCTCGTCGTGGCGCTCGCGTCCCGGAATGTCGACGGAGGTATCGCCGCCGGCCAGATCGGCCATGGCCTCCGTGATGCGCTCGATCGGCCGGACAATGCGTGGGCCGACATAAAATGCCATCACCGCGCCCGCTCCGACGACGCTCATGCCCGTCAACAGGATCATCACCAGCTTGCCGCCGCCGATGGCCTCTGCCGAACGCGCCGCGGCGGCCCGGCTCTCCGCACGGGCGGCGCCGACGAGGGCTGCGACCTCGTTGCCCATCCGCTCGGTGACGCCTCGGCTGACCTGCAAGGCGGATTGCGCGCGCGCCGTCTCATCCAACTCCTGCCGGCGCAGCGTGAAGACGCCATCGTTGCCCTTGCCCATTTCGAGAAGAGACATGGCGGTGTCTCTCATCTCGCCGGCCTCGACCGTCTGGGGCAAATCACGCAGCATACGCGTTATTCGGCCTTCGGCCGCATTGAAGCGCTCGCGCAGTGGCTGTAGCTGTTCCGCCGTGCTGGCGGCGGCTTGGTTCAGGAGCCCGGCGGCCAGATTGGCCTCGCCCCGGGTAGTCAGCAGCACATGCAGGCTTTGTGCGCCGACATCGATCAGCCGGGTCAGGGACTTCCGGCTCTCGCGGGTAACCCGTTCGGTGGTCAGAACGAGGTCGAAGGCCGCATCGTCGATGAGGGGGATGACGACCTGCTCCAGCCTCTCATGCGCCCTCTTGATACGGGCCAGCCGCCGGTCGCGCGCCGCCAAGCCCTGGCCATCCTGCCTGCCTTTCAGTTCCTCGGCCCGTTGTGCAAACAGGCTTCCCTCGTCCTGGCCGATCACGAGCAAGGAGGCAACCGCCCGGCTCAGCTCCGGTGCGGCGATCTCCGCCGGCAATTGGCCAAGGCTTCGCTCGATCGCTGCAGCCGCGGCGAGGAACCGTTCGCCGATCGGCTGCAAGAGCGCATGATCGTCGACCTGGACTGCTTCGGCGAGGAGACCCGACGCCAAATTTGCCTCCGCCCGCAGGGTGAGCAGGCGGTCCACGCGGCCGACGCCGCCTTCCACGAGCCGGGTGATCGCGTCCGTTTCCTGCGCTGTGATCCGCTCGCCGCTGATAATGAGGTCGAAATAGGCATCGTCGACGAGCGGCTCGGCGGCGTTCAGGAATTCCGTGTGGAGCCGCGCCAGCTCTTCCAGCCGGGACTGCCTTCTTGTTTGCATGTCGATCCGCCGCTGGATGACGATATCCAACGCATCGAGCCGTTCGCTGAGTTGGCCGCGCAGCGCGCGCAGGCGCTCGGTCGATCCGGTCCCGATTGCCGAGCCGGTCTCCAGCTTTTCGATCAGCGCCGTCAATTCACGCGTGCGCAATTGGAGCTGCGCGCGGCGGGACACACGGTCTTCCTGGCTTTGGCTTGCAATCAGCGCCGGCGCGGCTATGGCGATCTCATTGCTTTTCTCAGCCAGTTCCAGGGCCGTCACCATGCCAGGCAGGCTTTCCTGCGTAACCTCCGTGACGGCGCGGCCAATGTCGCCAAAGACATAAAAGGCCGTGGCGCCCGCCACCGCCGTTAGTAAGGCCAAACTCGAGAGTGCAAGCAGCAGCCGCGCCTTGAGGCCGAAACGCCCACCGCCTGCTGGCTGCCGGCCATCGGGCGCGGGCTGATTATCCTTTTCTCCGGCGTCGTCTGCAGGACGCGCCGGACCGGCTTCGTCGCCGTTTTGCATAGCGCTTTACGGGCCGAAACACCTGCCGCGGCCCGACCTCTCTACCGGCGTTGCAACGACTCGACGGCCTTGAAGCTGCCGTCGGCCTGGATGACCGTCAGGAACACCCGGTCCATGCCCTGGTTGTCATTCGGTCCATAAGTCAGCGTGATGCCGCCCAGATCGAACGACTCGGTCTCCTCGATGGTGGACAGCAGGCCTTTGCGGCTGACGCTCTCGCCCAAGCGCTCCAATGCCTGCACGACGAGACGGCCGACCATATATCCCTCCAGGGAGACGAAGCCCGGCGACAAACTCCGATCCAGGGCCTTGAGCGCCTCCTGGTAGCGGGCGACGAGTGGAATGGAAATGTCCTCCGGCAGAGGCACGACCTGGGTGACCACGACACCCTCGCCCGCCGGACCGAGCTCGTCGCTGAGCGCCTTGCTGCCGACGAACGAGATATTCACGAACACTGGGTCCATGCCGATCTGCCGGGCAATCCGGATGAATTCGGCGCAGGGCTTGTAGGCACCGACCATGACCACGGCTTCCGGCTCCTCCCTGCGAATTCTCAGCAGGGCGCGTTTGACCGCCGTGGTATTGCGTCGGTAGGTGCCTTCGGCGACGAGGTCCAGCCCGCGCCGGGCGAGCGCGGTCCGAACGCCGGAGAGTCCCGCCCGGCCGAACGAATCGTCCTGATAGAGAATAGCGATCCGCGTGAAGCCGAGGTCCGCCGTCAGATGCTCGATCCAGGCTTCCGTTTCCTGATCGTACGAAGCGCGCACGTTGACCACATTCTCCAGCGCTGGATCGCGAAGGAACCTGGCGCCTGTAAACGGACCCAGGAACGGGACGTTGCCCGCGGTGGCGATGGGCTGGACGGCCTTCGAGGTCGGCGTGCCCACCTCTCCCACCAACGCGAAGACGCCGTCCTGGCCGATGAGCCTTTTCGTGTTGGCGATGGCCACCTCGGGCTCGTAGCCGTCGTCGTACGAGACGAGCTCGAGCCTGCGGCCGTGGACGCCGCCGTTCTCGTTGGCTTCGTGAAAGGCGGCGAGCAGGCCGTCGCGCATACCGATGCCCAGCGCCGCCGCCGGCCCCTTAAAGGCCGCCGACTGGCCGAACACGATCCGTTCGGCGTATACGCCGGCTTCGGCATGCGTATCGCGCGGCGCCGCAAATGAAAGCATCAGCATCGCAGCAGCCGCACCCAGGCTTCTTCCAAGGAAGCCGTACATCGGAGGCCGCTCCGCTCCGGGCGGCGCCTTCAGGCCCCGCCGCAGTATTTATTCCATGAATGTTACTCCTACGGCTCCCGGTCTCCAAACGCTTCGCGCAGCACGCGAGTGTCAATCACGATACATCGCTCGAGGCCAAGCGTCCGGCACGTGGCGGTTGGAACCTTTGGGCAAGGGAGGCGTTTAAATGCTTTCGAAACATACAAACATGCGAATGAGTAAAATCATGATTACAACAAAACTCCCCGGCATTCTCGCAGTACTGGTGTTGGCCGGGACGCTTGCGGCCTGCAACACCGCCGAGGGCCTTGGCGAGGACATCGAAGCCGCCGGCGAAGCCATCGAGGAAGAGGCCGAGGACTGAGCCGTTTCCGCAACTGAAAATGACACACTTTTAGGTTGAAGCGTCTGATCTGGCGTTACTGAAATGACAGAAAGGGCAAATATCATTGCTGGTCCGGCCGCCATGCTTGCAGCGATGGTGATGACGGTGGCTCTGTGCGGCTCGGCACCTTTGGCCAACGCGGGGGTGCCGGGGCGCATCACCGTAGCCGGCGAAGAGTTTCATCTCAAAGGTCAGGGCTCGCGCAGCCGCCTTACCGTGGATCTCTATCACTGCGCGCTCTACGTGGCCGAGCCCTCGACGCCGCTGGACGTTCAGGAAATGCTGGAAAGCGGGGTCGCGATCCGCGTGACCGTCACCTACGAGGACATGCCGCACGAGATGCCAGACGCCTGGAGCGAAACCCTGGAG
Organism: Rhodovibrionaceae bacterium; assembly: GCA_033722755.1. Taxonomy (GTDB): domain Bacteria; phylum Pseudomonadota; class Alphaproteobacteria; order Kiloniellales; family Rhodovibrionaceae; genus JAWVYK01. Next base: position 9,381 of record JAWVYK010000018.1, read on the forward strand.
GACGAGGTTTCGCGCAAGATTCTCACTCGCCTCGAGGACGCATTCTACGAGTTGGCGACGGGCGACGTCATTCTTGTCACCTACCGCCGCGACGAGGGCACGGTCATCTACGTCAACCGAGACGAGCTTCTGGTGCGCCGCGACAGCGGAATCGCGAAAGCGCTGCTGCAGCAGTGGCTCGGCCCCGAGCCCGTTTCCCACTCACTGAAGCAGGCTCTCCTGGGCAACTGAAAATCGATCGGGCCATTTTTGCGCCTTCCCCGAAGGACGATCCCCCTTCATTCACGCGAGCGCCAATGCGTCGCCGCCCGGCACGGCAAAAAACGGCCCCGCCGAAGCGGGGCCGAAGTGAGGCATTGGACCGAATAGGGCGCCGCCCTCGGCCCGAAGATTTCGGGCGCTGAAACGGCAGGCCGACGCCCTAGCCAGACATTCATCCTTGCACAGTCGGAACGGCCGCGCGTTAACGCGTGTTATGGTTTCGTTATCCAACGGCCCATTATTTTCGCACTTGCCGCTGGATGATCCGAACCCGCGGCAGTCGCTAAGGCGCGCCATATCGCGGCGCTCTCCTAAATCGCCGCCTCGTCCCGGCGTTTTAAATGCTGAAGCGATACGTCGTATCTAAGCCGTTCGGGTGGACGCGGTATGCGGTCCCTGCTCGCGGCCTCGAGCGCCGGCGTCTTTTTTTGGGCTCTAGCACCTTTTTAAAGCGACGTCCCGAGGCGGGTCCGACAACCCGGCAAGCGGTTGAACAGGCTGCCGCCGCCGGCGAAACGCCCAAAAAAAAGGGGCCCCGGCTTGCCGCCGAGGCCCGTTCAGTCAGGTCACCAGGGGAGGAAGGGAGCAATCGGTGCCTGATTTCGTTCGCGCCGGTCGTCTCTCTCGAACTTCGGGCAGTTCCCGGGGCGTTTCGGGCGCCGAAGCGGAGGAGCGATGCCTGCATCGTCGCCTCCCGCGACAGGACGCCGGCTCAAGCGAACGTGATTACTATGGCTGCAGGATTTTCACGGCGCTGTGATCGCGGTCACTCCAGCGCGATTTTTTTGATGCTGCGCCGGCAGCGATATTCCGAGGCCCGTCAGGCCTGTGCGAGGCCAAGCTCCCGCTTGCGTTGCCTGGCCCATTCCGAAATCAGGTGATCGGCCGTCAGGCCCATCGCCGCGACGCAGAGTCCCAGCACCAGCCCCTTGCCCGCATCGGCGAAGGTCAGCGCCCGAAAGATCTCCTGCCCCAGGTCGGTGGTGCCGATGAAGGCGGCGATGATCACCATGAACAGGGCAAACATGATGGTTTGGTTCACGCCCAGCATGATTTCGGGCAAAGCCAGAGGCATCCGCACCTTCCAGAGAAGCTGCGAGGGCGTGCAGCCGCTGGTGATGGCCGCCTCCACCGTCTGCGTCGGCACGGCCCGCAGGCCGATGATCGTATAGCGGATGAGCGGGATGGAGGCATAGATCACGATGGCGGCGATGGCGGCGACGTCGCCCACCTTGAACAGCATGATTACCGGGATGAGGTAGATGAACGACGGAAAGGTCTGGAAGGTATCGCAGAGGAACAGGACGCTGCGTGCCCGCCGCTCCTTTCGCGACGCCCATATCCCCAGAGGCAAACCGAAGACTACGCAGACGAGCAGCGCGACAAAGACCATGTAAGCGGTGATCGAGGCGCGCTCCCAATACCCGGTCAGGGCGATGAAGACGATGAAGCTGGTCGTCAGCGCCGCCAGCCGCCACCCCGCCAGTCGCCAGCCAATGGCGAACACCAGCGCGGCGACGGCCACCCAGGGAATCCACTGGAAGAGCGACTTCAGCGGAATCAGCACGTAGATGAGCGCGGCGTCACGAAATGCGGAAAGCGGCTGCTGGAAATTGCCGGTGATGTAGTCCACCACCGCGTCCCAAAACGCCGCTGTCGTGATCGTCATCGAGCTCGGCAGTTTCTGCGCCGCCGGGGTCAGCAGCACCGCGGCGGTCGAGAGGACAACCACGGCAAGCGCCGATATGAGATAGGGATGGCGTTGCCAAAGCGTGCCTTCCGGCCGGTGGGTCGGCTGCTTTTCCGAAAGCGCCAGACTGAGACGATCCAGCATGATCGCAATGAAGACGATGGCCACGCCGATCTCCAGCGCCTGACCGATGCGCAGCGACTGCAGACGGAACAGAAGATCCTGCCCCAGGCCCTTGGCGCCCACGAAGGAGGCAATGACCACCATCGCCAGGCACTGCATGATTACCTGGTTCACGCCCACCATGAGCGTCGGTCTGGCCGCGGGCACCTCCACCCGCCAAAGCATTTGCCTCGGCGTGCAGCCGGCCATGATGCCGGCTTCCTTGACCTCTTTCGTGACACCGCGCAGCCCCAGGATCGTCAGCCGCGCCATTGGCGGCATGGCGAAGAGAATGGTGGCAATGGCGCCCGCGCGGTGCGAGACGCCGATGAATACGGCGATCGGGATGAGATAGGAGAAGTGCGGCAGCGACTGCATGACGTTGAGGATCGGCCACAGCGGGCGCTCGACCCAGGCGTAGCGGACTGCGGCGATGCCCAGCAGAAGCCCGATGGCCGCGGCTATCGGCGCGGCCACGAGCACGACGGAAAGCGTCACCATGGAAAGCTTCCACTTTCCAAAGATCGCCAGGTAGGCGATGCAGCCGCCGGACAGCAGCGCCAGGCGCCAGCCCTTGACCCACCAGCCGAAAATGGCCGTCAAGCCGACCAGCGTGATCCAGGGAATCGCGGGCAGGCCAAGGTCGTCGAAACCGCTGATCAGCAGACCTTCCATTAGGTCCAGCGGCCACTCGACCATGCGGGCGATGAAACGGGTAATTTCCTTGAAGGTGACCAGGCCGAGGATCGCGTGATCCTCCAGCACCTCCACCACGGCGTTGATCCAGTCGATAAAGGGCACGGCCAGGCTCTCTGGCCAGCTCACCGCCCAGTCCGGCAGAAGCGGCCGCGCAAGCAGCAGCAGCAGGAAAGGCACCAGCACCAGTGCGGCGCGCGCAAGCCGCCGCTGCGCCAGACCTTGCGAGGTTCCGGCGACGGTTTCGGCATTCTCGATGGCGGCGGACACGGGCGTCCTACTCCGCAGAGCCGAAGAGCGCGTCTACGATCTGCTCGCGCGTAATGGTGCCCACCGGCTTTCCCGCCTCGTCGACGACATTCACCGGGTTCTCGGAATTGAGGATGACCGGGGCGGCCTCGCTGAGCCGGCTGCTTGCCGCAACGCGCTGATCGCCGCCGCCATTGGCGCCTTCACGCATGACGCTGCCCACGGTCAGCAGTTTGCCCCGGGCAACGTCTTTCGTGAACTCCCGGACGTAGTCGGTGGCCGGGTTGGTGACGATCTCCTCGGGCGTGCCGAGCTGATCGATTGCGCCGTCGCGCATGATCGCGATCCGGTCGGCCAGCCGGATGGCCTCGTCGAAGTCGTGGGTAATGAAAACGATGGTCTTATGCAGCATGGATTGCAGGCGCAGGAACTCGTCCTGCATCTCGCGCCGGATCAGCGGATCCAGCGCCGAGAACGGCTCGTCCAGAAACCAGACCTCAGGGCCCACGGCCAGCGAACGGGCGATGCCCACACGCTGTTGCTGGCCGCCGGAAAGCTCCCGGGGATAATAGCCTTCGCGCCCCTCCAGCCCGACGAGGGCGATGATCTCGCGCGCCCGCTCGTCGCGCTTGGCGCGTCCAATGCCCTGAACCTCCAGCGGAAAGGCGACGTTCTGCAGCACGGTGCGGTGCGGCAGCAGCGCGAAGTTCTGGAACACCATGCCCATGCGGTGGCGCCGCAGATCGATCATCTCCTTGCTGGTCGCCTGCAACAGGTTCTTGCCCTCGAAGAAGATCTCGCCGCCGGTGGGCTCGATCAGCCGCGAGAGACAGCGCACCAGCGTCGACTTGCCCGATCCCGACAGGCCCATGATCACCAGGATCTCGCCGGCCTGGACGTCGAGGGAGACGCCTCTCACGGCGGGTATATAGCCCTCCGAGAAGATGATCTCGAGGTCGGGGGAGGCGTCGTGGCGCGCGAAGAACGCCTTGGGATCCGGGCCGTAGAGCTTCCAGACGCCCTGGCACAGAAGGATCGTTTCAGCCATCGAGACGTGGTCTACCTTTTTCAAGACGCGCCGCCTTGCCTTGCTCGGCAAGGCTTCGCGCACCCACGGTTCAGGCCGCAGCCTTCACCGCCGACCGTCGCCGCACGAGTGGTGCGGACGGAAAGGGCGCCGCCGCCGCCCTCTCCGCCCGGACGATGCTTAGCTACCGCTTCCGTCGAGCCAGCCGCGCCACTTGTCCTCGTTGTCCGCCATCCACTTCTCGGCGGCAGCCTCGGGCTCCATGCCGTCGACATCGGCGAGCTTCGCCATGACGGCGATGTCCAGGTTGGTGAAGTTGATCTTCTGGACCACCGCATAGGCCTGCGGATGCTTGTCGGGGAAATCGGCGTTCACGCCGATCTTCAGATAACCGTCTTTCGGATTTCCGCAGTCGTAGGTCATGTCGGGGTTCATGCCCCAGGACGGATCTTCCTTGCAGGCCGGGGCGTAGTCCGGGAATTCAACGAAATCGCCCTCGTAGATCGCCTCGATGAAGTTGGGCGTCCAGTTGAAGAGCACGATCGGCTCATTGTTTTTCGACGCCGCCTCGAGCTCCGCCCAAAGCGCGGCCGCCGAGCCTGCGTTGACCACCTGGAAGTCCATACCCAATGCCTCGACGCGCTCTGCATCGTGCTTGAGCCAGTCGACGGGTCCCCCAAGGAAGCGGCCCTTCGGGGCGGTTTCCGCCGTGGCGAACATTTCGTGGCACTTGTTCAGCGCCTTCCAGTCCGGCAGGCCGGGGCACTGCTCCTCGACATACGCCGGATACCACCACTCCTCGCGGGTCTTGGCGTCGTGGGTGGCCGCGTCAATGACGCAGCCTTCGTCGACCACCTTCTCGAAAGCCACGCCGAAGGCGCCCTGCCAGACCTCGTGCACCAGATCGATGTCGCCCTCGCACATCGAGGTGTAGACGACCTGGCTGTCAGCCGGCACGTATTCGATCTCCGCGCCCTTCTGCTCCAGGATCTTGCCGACGATGTGCGCGCCGACGATCTGGCTCGACCAGTTGTGGAGAGGAATCTTGATGGCGTCGGCCGCTGCGGCCCCACCCGTCGACGCCATGAAGGCCGCCAGTGCGATTAAACCCAGCCTTTTCATTTCTCGTTCTCCCTGTGAATCCCTCTTGGCGAGGGCAACCAATTCGCGAATACGCACCGGGATTTGGTGCATTTTTGGACCGAATTCGGTCTAATCAAGTTTACACATAGGTTTATATGATGACAATCTGAGTCGCTCGAATGCGGCCACTTGCGCTAAAGTTGGGCGATGTTCAGGGGATTCACCGCGGCTTGCGTTCAGAACACCGCCACGCCGGATGTGGACCACGACATCCGGGCGACGCTCGAGTGGTCCCGCCGCGCCGCCGGCGAGGGGGCCGAGCTGGTTTGCCTGCCGGAGTACTTCTGCGGCCTTGAAACACGCGAAGGCCGCTTTCTGCCAGCGGCTTTCGCCGAGGAAGAGCATCCGGCCCTGCCCGCCTTTGCCGAGGCGGCGCGTGAGCTCGGGCTCTGGTTCCACCTTGGCTCGCTGGGGATCACCGCCTCGGACGGCCGGATATTCAATCGCGGCTATCTGATCGACAGCACCGGCGGAATCGCCGCGCGCTACGACAAGATTCATCTGTTCGACGTGAACCTTGCGGAGGGACAGACCTACAGGGAGTCGGCAACCATCGCACCGGGCGGTGAGGCGGTGGTGGCGGACACGCCATGGGCGAAGATCGGCCTGACTATTTGCTATGACCTGCGCTTTGCCGCGCTTTACCGCACGCTGGCTCACGCCGGGGCCGGCGTTCTCGTGGTGCCAGCCGCCTTTACGAGAACCACCGGCAAGGCGCATTGGCACGTGCTCAACCGTGCGCGTGCGATCGAAACTGGATCCTACGTCCTTGCGGCCTGTCAGCCCGGGGAAATCGTCGGCGGCGGCGCCTGCTACGGGCATTCGCTGATCGTCGACCCCTGGGGCCGCATTCTGGCCGACGGGGGCACGGAGGAGGGCTATGTCGCCGCGCGCATCGACATGGCCGAGGTGGACAAAGCGCGCTCTATGATTCCCGCCCTAACCCACGACCGGATTTTCTCGGAACCGGGTGAATTCGAGGCCGGTGAGGAGCGCCGGCTGCGGGAACGCTTCTGACCCTGCGCATCGGCGCGGACCCACGTAGAAACGATGGCACAAAAGACGGAGACCAAAACATGGCCGTTGATCTAGCTGAAGTCGCAAAAAAGAAGAGAATCAAATATTTCCTCATCAGTTTCAGCGATCTTTTCGGTGTCACGCGCGCCAAGCTTGTTCCGGCCTCCGCGATTGCGGAGATGCAGGAGAACGGAGCCGGCTTCGCGGGCTTCGCCGCCTGGCTCGACATGACGCCCGCGCATCCCGACATGTTCGGCATTCCCGATCCCGACAGCCTGATCCAGCTGCCCTGGAAGCCGGAAGTGGGCTGGGTCGCCGCTGACCTGCATATGGACGGCAAGGAGGTCGAAGCCTCGCCGCGCATCATGCTCAAGCGCCAGCTCGAGCGGGCGGAGAAGAAGGGCTACCACCTGAAGACCGGCGTGGAGTGCGAGTACTTCCTCATCAGCCCGGACGGCTCGGAGATCTCCGACGAGCGCGATACTCAGGAAAAGCCCTGCTACGACATGTCCGCGCTGATGCGCCGGTACGAGGTGATCTCGCAGATCAGCGACTGCATGCTCGAGCTGGGCTGGGGCCCTTACCAGTCCGACCACGAGGACGCCAACGGCCAGTTCGAAATGAACTGGGATTTCGACGACGCACTGAAGACCGCCGACCGCCAGGTGTTCTTCAAATTCATGGTCAAGTCGATCGCCGAGCTGCACGGCCTGCGCGCGACGTTCATGCCGAAACCCTTTGCGCACCTGACCGGCAACGGCTGCCACGCGCACGCCTCGATCTGGGACAAGGCGGGCAAGAAGAACCTTTTCGAGGGCAAGGAAGAGCTCGGCATGAGCAAGCTCTCCTACCAGTTCCTCGGCGGCGTCCTGCATTCGGCCGAGGCGCTGTGCGCGATCTTCAATCCCACGGTCAACAGCTACAAGCGGATCAACGCGCCGCGCACCACCTCGGGCGCCACCTGGTCGCCGAACACGGTCAGCTATGGCGGCAACAACCGCACGCACATGGTCCGCATCCCCGATCCCGGGCGCTTCGAATTTCGCCTGATGGACGGCGCGGCGGACTCCTATCTGCTGGCCGCGGGCCTGCTCGCGGCCGGCCTGGACGGCATCGAGAACGACCGCGACCCCGGCAAGCGGCTCGACATCGACATGTACGCGGAGGGACACAAGGCACGCGGCGTCAAGCGGCTGCCGCTCAACCTGCTCGACGCCCTGCGTGCATTCGACAAGAGCAAGATCCTGCGTGCGGCGATGGGCGACGAGGCGGTCAACAGCTACGTGAAGCTGAAGATGGAGGACTGGCACAGCTTCAACCGCCACCTCTCCGCCTGGGAGCGGGAGCGCACGCTGGACTGCTGAGCGCGATGGACGGCCCGGCTGCCGCTAGCGGCCGGCGAGCCGCTGGGCGCTGCGCCAAGCGTCCATCAGCGGCAGAAACCAGGGCGCGCCCCAGTAGCCCGGAATCACCGGCATCGGCGCCTTCTCCAAGGGCGAGGGCGCGACGTCGGCGCCCAGCACCTTTTGCGCGACGCGGTGGCCCAAGTAGGGCGCCATCGCCACGCCCGAGCCGGAATAACCGAGCGCGTGGTGCACCCCGTTGCGCACGCCGATGTGGGGCACGTGGTCGCGCGTGAAGGCGAGCTGGCCGCGCCAGCTATGGCTGATGCGCACGCCCTCGAGCTCGGGAAAGATCGTCAGCAGGAAAGCGTGCAGCCGGCGCGCGCTCGCCTTGACGCCGATACCGCGCAAGGCCGAACGGCCGCCGAGGAGGATGCGCCGCCCGTCGGGCGATGGCCGGTAGTAGCAGTGGTCGGCCCGGGTCTCGACGATCATCCGGCCGGAGGGGATGAGCGCGCGCACCCGGCTCTCGCCCAACTCTTCGGTGGCGATCATGTAGCTGAAGGCCGGCACGATGCGCCGGCGCAGCACGGGACTTTCCGCCCCGGTGTAGCCGTTCGTCGCCACGATCACGTCCCGGGCCGCAACCGAGCCCCGGTCCGTGCCGACGTGAAAGCGGTCGCCCTCGCGGGCGATGCCGGTCACCGCGCAGCGGTCCACGTAGGTCCCGCCAGCCTCCGACAACCTGGCGACCAGACCCCTGTGAAACAGCGCCGGGTGAAGTCCGCCGTGGCTATTGTAGACGGCGCCGCCACAGTAGAGGTCGCTGGCCACCTGCCCGCGCACGTTGTCGCCGTCGACGAGAGTCGCGTCGAGTGCGATGGTTCGGCGCAACTGCTCGACCTCGCGGGCCATGGCCTCGTAGAGCGCCGGCGTGTGGGCTCCGCGGAATCGGCCGCAGCGTTGGAAATGGCAGTCGATCCCCTCGCGCTCGATCAGTCCGCTCGTGAACTCCAGCGCGGCGACGCCTTCCTTCAGGATCGCCATCGCCATCTCTTGTCCGTAACGCTTGATCAGCGCCGCCGATGGCAGCCGGTGGCCGGAGCCGATCATACCGCCGTTGCGCGTGCTGGCGCCCTCGCCCGTGCGCCCCGCCTCACAGACGACGACGCTGCGCCCCGCGCGGGCGAGCGTAAGCGCCGCCGAGGTGCCCGTGAAGCCTCCGCCGACGACCAGCACGTCGGCGGATTTCGGCAGGACCATCCCGCTCGACTCGGGGCGCGGCGCTTCCTCCCACCAGTAGGGGTCTTGGGAGAAATCGTCGGTGAAGATGTCGTCGCTCATTGCGCTCTCTCGCTGCGCGGCCTCTCGGGCGTGCGGAGTTCCGGCGCGAGCACCCTGCGCCGTCAGCTCCGGGCTCTCAGGTCTGGGCTCTCTGGTCTGGGCCATCAGGTCTGGGCCATCAGGTCTGGGCCGTCAGGACCGCCACACCCGCTACTATGGTCACGATTCCCGCCCATTGCAGCGGCGAAATGGGCTCCTTCAGGCCGACCCGCGCCAAAATGACCGTCACCGCGCCGAA
>JAWVYK010000019.1:0-18247 GCA_033722755.1 Rhodovibrionaceae bacterium
GGTGGCCGATGCGCTGCCGGCGGTGCTGAACGGGCGCGAGGTTGCGTTCGCGGAAGACTGCGTCGGGGAGGCGGCGCGCCGGACGGTCGAGGCGCTGTCCGACGGCGGCGTGGCGCTGCTGGAGAACCTCCGCTTCCACCGCGGCGAGGAAGACAACGACGCAGACTTTGCCCGGCAACTCGCCGAGCTGGGCGATCTTTACGTAAACGATGCCTTCTCCGCCGCGCACAGGGCGCATGCCTCGGTCGAGGCGCTGGCGCGCCTGTTGCCCGCGGCGGCCGGCCGGCTGATGCAGGAGGAGCTGGAGCACCTGGAGAAGGCGCTGGAGAACCCGGAGCGCCCGGTCATCGCCGTCGTCGGCGGGGCGAAGATCTCGACCAAGCTGGAGCTTCTGACCAATCTGGTCGCCAAGGTGGAGGTGATGGTGATCGGCGGCGCCATGGCCAACACCTTCCTCTTCGCCATGGGCCGGGATGTCGGGAAATCCCTTTGCGAGACCGAGATGCGCGGCACCGTGGAGGATATCCTGGAGCGCGCCAAGGCGGCCGACTGTGAGCTGCTGCTGCCCAACGACGTGGTTGTCGCTCCGGAGTTCAAGGAGGGTGCGCCGGCCAGCACCGTGGCGGTCACCGACGTGCCGAGCGACCGTATGATCCTCGACCTCGGCCCGCGCAGCGTGGAGTCCGTCGCAAAACATCTGGAGCGTGCGAAGACTCTCGTCTGGAACGGCCCGCTGGGAGCCTTCGAAGTGCCGCCCTTCGACCGCGGCACGAACGAGGCGGCGAAGAAGGCGGCGGAGCTGACACGCGCCGGCAGGCTGCTCTCCGTCGCCGGCGGCGGCGATACGGTGGCAGCGCTCGCCCACGCCGGCGTGCTTGAGGACTTCTCCTACGTCTCCTCGGCCGGCGGCGCCTTCCTGGAATGGCTCGAAGGCAAGACCCTGCCAGGGGTCAAGGCCCTGCAGGATGCCGCCTGAACCCGCGGCCATCTCGTTACGTGACGAACGTGAGCAGAATCAGCGTCACGCAGCCGGCCGTGACGCCCAGCAGCATGTTCCGCCGGGTCAGGAAGAAGACCGCCAAGGCAAGAACCGCGGCGCCGACCCGGTGACTGATCGCCGTGGCTTCCAACGGCCCGATGGGCATCACGATCATGCGGGCGATGAGGCCGGCGAGAAGCGCGTAGGCGACTGCGCTGACCCACGCGAAGAGTGTGCCGTCCGGGCTCATCTTGCCGGCGAGGTAGACCCCCAGGCCGCGCCAGAAGTAGGTGGCCGCCGCGCCGACGAGCATCAGCATCAGCGGCCAGACCCAAGGCTCGCGCATCGCCTCGCCGATCATGTGCGGCGCTCCGCACGCGCGGCCAGCGCCCGGTCGATCGCGAACGCCAGGCTGCCCGCCAGGAAGCCTGTCAGCAGCAAGCCCCAGTCGGGCGAGACCAGATGCATCAGCGGCCCGGTCACCGCCCCAAAGGCCAGCGCCAGCGCCCGGCTGCGCTGGCGCCATTCGGCAGCGAAGACCAGCATGAAGTAAATCGGGTTGAGAAAGACGAGGCCCAGGCTGACCGACGGCGGCACGCTCTCGGCCAGGAAGAAGCCGGCGGCCGTTCCGAACAGCGTCGAGGTCCACAGCACGGCCGCAAAGCCGCCGAAGTAGGACAGCCGCTCCGCCTCCGGCAAATGCGGCGCCTTGCGCATCTGCGCCGCCCAGCCTGTGACGGCGATCCAGTTGGCCGCCAGGTAATACTGCCAGCGCGGCCGTCCGCGCGCCCTGAGCAGCGGCATGATGGCAATGGTCATCGGCAAGAGGCGGGCGTTGGTGAGCGCAACCGCCAGCGCGACCGCGAGCACGGAAGCGCCGACGGAATAGAGCTCGACCAGCGCCACCTGCCCCGGCAAAGCCCAGGCGGTGGCGCTGGAAAAAAGCCCGTGCCACACGGTCAAGCCGGCCTCGCGCACCAGCGCGCCGAAGCCCACGAAGCTGGCGCCCAGCACGATGGACGGCACGCCGAAGGAATCGCGCATTCCGCCTATCACGGCGGCGCGGCGCGAGCCGTAGCCTTCGATGTCTTCGTGGCCGGCGGGCCGTGACCTGGGGGACATGACGGGCCGAAGCCTAGCGCGCGCGGCCGGCGAAAAGGAAGCGCCGCCGGCGCAAACCTGCCTTGCAAGCCGGGCGCGGCCTCAGTTCGAGACGCGGATGCGGTAGTCGAGCACGGTTTCCCCTTCCGCGGGCACCTCGAGCGTCCAGACCCAGTAACCCGCAGCCTCGGTTTCGTGCTTCGCACTCTCCGACAGCAGACGCGCGTTGAGCGGCACCCGCTGGGTCACGACGACGCTTACCGGCTCCGGCTTTTCGTTCGCGACGGTGATGCGCCGGGCGTCCTCGTAGACCGTGTTGGAGATGCGCTGAAAATCCGTTTGCACCGCGCGGGCGGAGACGTCGAAGGCCCGGCCCAGCGTGAGGCGAAGCATGCCGCCTTCAGGCGTATGCTGGATTCGGTCCTCGCCGACGAACAGCGCGCCGCCCTCGGCATCCGCCTCGTAAACCCTGACGGTGCCGCCCGGCAGCGGCCGGCCGAGCCCCGCTTCGCTCTCGTTCTCGACGTTCAGGCGAATGAGCGCCTGCTGCGGCGGCATGTCGGGCCCGCGGCGGTCGGGCTGCAGGTTCTCGAAGCGGTATTCGCGCCGCGCCGTCACCGTGTCCGCATCGAACAGCGCAACCTGCCGGGTTTCCCGATCCGCCAAGCTGACAGGGCGGCGAAGCTGATACACGTAACGGTCGGCCACGGCCTCGGGCGCGCCGGCCCCGGCCGCATCGGCCATCGGGGCCGCGGCCATTTCCATCGTCGCCCGCGCCGCAGCGACCGGCTCCTCCATCTCGTTCACCTCGCCGGCCACCAGCCGCACCCGGGCCTGCGGATAGTCCACGCCGCTGGTGTTGGTCAGCGTGACGACCGCCGCCATCCCGGCGTCCACATCCTGTCCCGCGCCGGAGAGGCTGACGACGTAATCCGCCTGCCAGGTCAGCCCCTTGGTCAGATAGCTGAGCGCCAGCCTCGCGGGTCCGTCCACGCCGCTTTCCACCAGGGCTTCAAGTTGCGGGCGCAGCGTCAGGCCCTCGGGCCGCTCGACGAAAACGATACGGCCCGGATTTTCCGGCCCCATCACCTCGATGCGCTCGCCAATGGCGAGCAGCGGCGGCTCGCCCGCATCGATCAGGGTGGCTTCCTCGATGCGCTCCTCGCCGCTTTGCGGGTCGACCCTTACGTAGCGCACCCGCTTACCCAGAGACTCCCGGAGCAGGCTCTGCCGCGAGATCGTATCGAACCGAAAGGCCCGTTCCAGGACGGCCAGACCGTCGCGGCCGTCGAGGCCGAGGAGCACGCTGGTCGGCTCCATGCGCTCGCTGACGCCGTGGATGACCAGCCGGTTCTCGCCCGGGGCCAGCTCGACCTGCCGCAGGTCGCGCACGAAGCCAAGGTCGCGGTTATAGATCGTGATCGACAGCCCGCTGCGCGCGGCAACCTCGACCGGCAACTCGGCGGCCTTGGCCGCCGGGCCCAGGGCGATGACAAGCGCGCAAAAACAAAAGGCGGTAATCTGTCTCGACAATGCGAACATGGCCGTCGGGCCCTCCTTCGGAATCGTTCAACTGCGCCAAGCCGCTCAGGCCGGCCGGCGCGCGCTCAAAGCCGCGGTGATCGTGCCGTCGTCCAGATAATCCAATTCGCCGCCCACCGGCATGCCATGTGCCAGACGCGTGACCTTCACGCCGTGCGGGGCAAGACGCTCGGCGATATAGTGCGCCGTGGTCTGGCCCTCGACAGTCGCGCCGAGCGCCAGGATCACCTCCTCCACGCCTTCCTCGCGCACCCGTTCGCTGAGTTTTTCCAGGCGAAGTTGTTCGGGCCCGCGCCCGTCGAGCGCGGAGAGCGTGCCCCCCAGGATGTGATAGCGGCCCTTGAACGCCCCGCTGCGTTCCAGCGCCCAGAGATCGGAGACCTCCTCGACCACGCATATGGCCGCGCCGTCGCGTTTCGGGTCGCGGCAGACATGGCAGGGGTCGGAGGTGTCGAGATTTCCGCAAACCGAGCAACTGCGGACCGATTCGGCCGTCTGGCGCAACTGCGCAGCCAGCGGAAGCAGCAGCTGATCGCGCCGCTTCAAAAGCTCCAGCGCCGCGCGCCGGGCAGAGCGCGGACCCAGGCCCGGCAGGCGGGCGAGCAACATGATCAGGCGGTCGATGTCGCTGGCGGCCATTCTGGCTCCACCTCCGGCGGCGGACTCAGAAGGGAAGCTGCATGCCCGGCGGCAGATTCAGCCCGCCCGTGATTTCCTGCATCTTCTCCTGGACGTGGGCCTCCACCTTGGCCTTGGCGTCGGCGGCGGCAGCGACCACCAGGTCCTCGATGACCTCCACGTCGTTGGGATCGACGAGAGAGGGGTCGATCTTCACCGCCCGGAGTTCGCCCTTGCCGTTCATCGTGACATGCACCATGCCCCCGCCGGCGGAGCCCGTGAGCTCGGACTGGGCGAGCTGCTCCTGCATCTCGGCCATCTTCTCCTGCATTTGCTGAGCCTGCTTCATCATCTGCCCGAGATTTTTCATGGCAGCGTCAACTCCTCGAAAAGGTTTCCTTACGGATCAATTGTCGCCATCGGCCTCGTCGCCGGGCTCGCCCGGCGGCAGCTCGCCGTCATCGCCGGGTTGCGAACCGCTATCCGCGCCCGGGGGCGCTGTGGATATGACGTCGTGCACCGGTGTGCCGCGCCGGTCTACCAGCTTGGCCTCCGGAAAGATCTCCAGCACAGCCTGCACGAGCGGGTCCTGCAGGACCTGCTGGCGCAGTTCGTCTTCCGCGGCGCGTTCGCGCTCGCGCAGCGGCGGCTCGCCCGGCTCTTGCGAAAGCGTGACGATCCAGCGCCGGCCCGTCCACTCCTGCAATGCCTTGCCCACCCGGCCCGCGAGGTCGGAGCGCGCCCGCTCGCTCGGCCGGAATTCCAGCCTGCCGGGCTCGAAGCGCACCAGGTGGACGTTGTTGGCAAGTTCGCTGGCCAGGACCGGCTCTTTCTTGTTGCGGCACAGCTCGACCAGGGCCTCGAAGCTTTCGGGGTCCGCTTCGGTCTCGGCCTTGACCGGCTCCCTCGCCGGCTCCGCGCGACTCTCCACCGGTTGCGCCGCCGGCTCCTGCCGAGCCAGAGCGGCTTGCGGGCGCCCGCTGCGATCCGGGCCGCTCTCGGACACGCTCTGCCGGCCGACCGCTTGGCCGCCGCCCGATGGGGCCATGTCTCGCTCGGCGCTGCCGCCGTTGCCCTTCGTGGGCCCGGCGCCCCCGCCGTCCTGCGTATCCTCCAGGCGCTTCACCAAGTCCGCCGGGCTGGGCAGCGTCGCGGCGTAGCACAGCCGGATCAGCAGCATCTCCGCGGCCTGGATCGGCGACGGCGCGTGCTGCACCTCCGGCAGGCCCTTCATCAGGATCTGCCAGGCGCGCGCCAGTTCCGGAAGCCCCAGCTTGCCGGCCATCTCGCCGCCGCGCGTGCGTTCCGCCTCGGGCACGCCCGGGTCCGAGAGCACGTCGGGCACCAGCTTGGCGCGGGTGAGGAAATGCGTGAAGGCCAGCAGATCCTGCACCACCACGGCCGGGTTGGCGCCCGCGGCGTAGAGATCGTCCAGGATCGCCAGCGCATCGGCGGTGCGCCCCTCGGCCGCAGCCTCGAAGAGGTCGATCAGCCGCACCCGGTCGGCCAGGCCGAGCATTTCCTTCACAGTCGCCGCTTCGACCTTGCCGCCGCCCAGCGCGATGGCCTGGTCCAGCAACGACAGCCCGTCGCGCACGGAGCCGTCGGCGGCGCGCGCGATCATGGCCAGCGCCGCTTCGTCGACTTCCACATTCTCCTTTCCGGCAAGGCTTGCGAAATGCGTCGTCAGAAGGTCCTGATCGACCCGGCGCAGATCGAAGCGCTGGCAGCGCGAGAGCACGGTCACCGGAATCTTGCGGATCTCCGTGGTGGCGAAGATGAAGATCACGTGCTCCGGCGGCTCTTCCAGGGTCTTCAAGAGCGCATTGAAGGCCTGGGTGGAGAGCATGTGGACTTCGTCGATGATGTAGATCTTGTGGCGCGCCTCCACCGGGCGGTAGCGCACGCCGTCGAGCAGCTCGCGGATATCGCCGACGCCGGTGCGGCTGGCTGCGTCCATCTCGATCACGTCGACGTGGCGATCCTCGGCGATCGCCGTGCAATGCGGACACTGCCCGCAAGGCGTCGGCGTCGGTCCGCCCTTGCCGTCGGATCCGATGCAGTTGAGCGCCCGGGCGATGATCCTGGCGGTGGTCGTCTTGCCCACCCCGCGCACGCCTGTCAGCACGAAGGCGTGCGCCAGCCGGCCGCTTTCCAGCGCGTTGGTCAGCGTGCGCACCATGGCTTCCTGGCCGATCAGGTCGGCGAAGGTCGCCGGGCGGTATTTACGCGCGAGCACCCGGTAGGGCGCGTCGGCGGCGCCGGTCTCGGATGGTGCGGAAGGGCTGTCTGCCATGCAGGGCTCGGGCTCTCGTGCGCGCACGCTCGCAAAGGCGCGGATGCCGGCTGAACTGGCCGCGACGCGAGGGGTGGCCCCGCGCGGATGCCATGGCGGCGGTAGAGGTGGATGACTGGCAGCGACCCGGATCGAAACTCGTTACGGCTGCTTCCTTCCGGACCTGACCGGGTTGGCGAGGGATCCGTCCGCGCCAGCCATCCGAGCGCACTATATCAGGATTCCACCCCGCCGGGGCAAGGGGTGGCGTGGCGGAATAAAAGCTGCCCGACAAGACGGATTATTTTCCAGAGCAACCGGACGAGCGAGCAAGAACGCCCGCAACCGTTCAACTTGCTGATCGGCCCGCCCTAGCCCGTCTCCAGCACGATCTCCGAGCCGTCGCGCGCCAGGAAAGCGGCCCGCACGAGCTGGCAGCTCTCGTCGTACCAGACCTTGCGGTTGATCTCGCCGACCACTGCATAGCCGCGCGCTTCCACCCGCTCGCCCTGGAATGTCACGTCGCGCTCGCCTATCCAGTAGGTCTGCACCAGCTTGACGTGGCCGTCGATGGTGTCCAGCAAACCCTGCGAGTGGATGGTGTCGCGGTGCCACAGGCTGGAGGGGATGATGTAGCCGGCGATGGTGCGCTTGTAGCGCCCGTCGGCCAGCATCTCGAAAATGCCCTCGGCATTGCGCTCGGCGCGCACCGAATGCTCCGTTCCGTCGTCATTGGTGTCGGAGGTCAGCGCGTGCAGCCAGCCCTCGCGCCAGACCTCCTCGGCCTTGTGGGTGAACCGGAAAATCGGCAGGCCCAGCGCCTCGACCTCGATTCCGATGTCCGTGCGGACGACATAGTCCGGCCCTTCGCGGGCGTAGACGACCCGGTGGTGGCCGACCTCGTCGCCTTCGCGGTAGACCGTGAATTCCACCGTCCCGGGCGGCTGCCAGATACGGCAGAAGGCCGCGCGCGCCACACCGGAACCCAGGCCCGGCGCCGCGGCGAAGGAGACCCCCGCAGCGCCCAACACCGCTGCCCCGCAAAGCCATCGCCGTCTCGACACATCCATGAATTAAGCGTGACCAAATCCCCGCTGCTTGGCAAGCCAAAGCGCGCGCGCCATGATGCCCGGAACACGACCCATTCGACCCATGAACGACCAGCAATCCCGCCCGAAGACAATCGCGTACTCAGCGCGCGCAACGATGAACTTCTACACCGGCGCGCCGCTCGACCGGGTCGATCACCTGCGTGGCGACGAGGCCTGGCTAAGCGCCCGCATCGAGGCCGGCGATGCCGAGGTCGTGGCGGTCTGGCGGGACAAGAACCTGATGCTCGACGGCCTGCCACGCGAGGCGCCGGCCCCGGCGCGCCTGCCGGTCGGGGACTGGCCGCAGCTGCTGGACGCGGCCGAGCAGATGGCGCTGCTGGGCTTGCTCGAAGGCCGACCGCTGCTGGCGGTCGATCTCTCCAACCATCCCGAGCCCGAAGCCGCACACGGCCTGTCGGGGCACGCCAGGTTCATCGACCTGCGCAGCGTCGGCCCCCTGCTGCCGCGCGACCAGGGCGCCATCCTCGCCTACGCGCGCGGGCTCATGTATTGGCACCGGCGTCACCGCTTCTGCGGCGTCTGCGGCCACCCCACGGCAAGCGAACAGGCCGGCCACGTGCGCCGCTGCACCAACGGGAAATGCGGCGCGACGCATTTCCCGCGCACCGACCCGGCGGTCATCATGCTGGTGCACGACGGCGGTGAGCGCTGCGTCCTGGGCCGCACGGAGCGCTTCTTGCCGGGCATGCATTCGACCCTGGCCGGCTTTGTGGAGCCGGGCGAAAGCCTGGAGGAGGCGGTGGCGCGCGAGGTCGAGGAGGAGGTCGGCCTGAAGCTGGACGTCGCGGAGGTTCACTACCGCTCGTCGCAGCCCTGGCCCTTCCCTTCCTCGCTGATGCTGGGTTTCCATGCCCGCGCGGATTACGGGACGCTGACCATCAACCCGCAGGAACTCTCGGGCGCGCGCTGGTTCACGCGTGAGGAGCTCAGAAATTCGCCCGAGGACGACAGCTTCCGGCTGCCGCGCGGGGATTCCATCGCCCGGCGCCTGATCGAGGAATGGCTGGCTGAAGCCTGACCGCCGTCCAGGGCCCGGGCTAGAGCCCCCCGGCTTCCCGGCCCCGGCGGTGCGGGTGCGCGGGATAGACGCCGAGAATCTTCACCTCGCGGGAGAAGAAGCCAAGTTCCTCGAGCGCCAGGCGCACAAGGCGCTGGTCGGGATGGCCCTCGATGTCGGCGTAGAACTGCGCGACGGTGAAGTGCTCGTCGATGATATAGCTTTCCAGCTTGGTGATGTTGACGCCGTTGGTGGCAAAGCCCCCAAGAGCCTTGTAGAGCGCCGCCGGCACCGAGCGCACCCGGAACACGAAGGAGGTCATGACCGGCCCCTGCGCGGGGTCCGGATCGAAAGGCTCCAGCGCCATCACCAGGAACCGCGTGGTGTTGTGCTCGCTGTCCTGGATGTCGCCGGCCAGCACCTCCAGGCCGTAGATCTCGCCGGCGAGGCTGGAGGCGATAGCCGCCTCGCCCGGATCGCGCTTGGCGGCGACCTCCTCCGCGGCGCCGGCCGTGTCAGCGTGGACCACGGGCTTCAGGCTGCGATCGCGAATGAAGCCGCGGCACTGCGAGAGCGCGTGCACGTGGCTGTGCACCGTGCGCACATCCTGCAACCGCGCGCCCTTCGGCGCCAGAAGCTGGTGCTCGACCTTCTGGAAATGCTCGCCGACGATGTGCAGGCCGGATTCCGGCAGCAGGTGATGGATGTCGGCGACGCGCCCGGCGCTGGAATTGTCGATCGGAATCATGGCGAGCCGCGCCGCGCCGTCGCGCACCGCCGCGAAGGCATCCTCGAATGCCGGGCAGGGCATCGTCTCCAGGGTCGGAAAGACCGCCCGGCAGGCCATGTCGGAATAGGCGCCCGGCGCGCCCTGGAAGGCGATCAGTTCGTGCGCTTCGAGATCGGGTATGCCGGCCATGCCGGCCCGCTTGGCGTATTCGGCCATCGCCGTTTTGTCTCTACCTCTTCGAGCCTTGGATGTCGCCGGGCGGACACAAGCGGCTGCGTTTCCTTCGAGTTTCAGCCGAGTATTTGCCGCGCGCGGGCGAGGTCGCCGGGAGTATCGACACCGAGGGGTACGGTGTCAACGAGCGCGGCGTCGATACGCATGCCCGCTTCCAGCGCCCGCAGCTGCTCCAGCTTCTCGCGCGTCTCCAAGAGCCCGTGCGGCAGGCCCACGAAGCGCTCCAGCGCGGCGCGCCGGTAGGCGTAAAGCCCGATGTGATGGTAGAGCGCGCCTTGGCCGTCCGCCCCGGGCCAGGGCACCGGCGAACGCGAAAAGTAGAGCGCCCGGGCGCGCCGCGCGCCCTGGGGGAAGGCGACCGCCGCCTTCACCACGTTCGGATTGTCCCGCTCCTCGGGGTCGGCGATCTCGGCCACCAGGGTTCCGATATCCACGGCCGGGTCGTCGAGAAGCCCCGCCGCCGCCCGGATGAGCGCAGGATCCAGCGTCGGCAGGTCGCCTTGCACGTTGACGATCGTATCGTGCCGTCGGCCGGGATCGATCCGCTGCACGGCTTCGTGCACGCGGTCGGAGCCGCTCACATGATCGGCGCGGGTGAGGACCGCCTCGCCGCCGGCCCGTTCGACCGCATGGGCGATCGAGGCTTCGGCGGCGGCCACCACCACCGGGCCGATGTTCGCCTCCACCGCGCGGCGCCAGACGTGAACGATCATCGGCGCGCCGGCGATTTCGGCGAGCGGCTTGTCCGGCAGACGTGTCGATGCCAGACGCGCGGGAATCACGACGAGGGGCTGCATCTCGTTTCCTGGCTCCACGGTCCGGCTCTGCGCCCGGTGTTGGTCCCGCGGCGGCCGGCGCCGCCGATGCGACATAATGCCACCGCGCCTCGACGCCGGACATTTCTCCGGCCACTCTTTTTGGTCGACCGAAACGAAGGCGCGAGCCTAGCGCTCGCTGGCTCCGCAGGCCAGAATAACCACCGCGCCGGCTGCGCGTGGCTGCGCGGCCCTCGGTGCGCGACTATTGAACCGATTTGGCCGGGCGGCTATTGTCCAGCGCCATTCTGGCCCGCTTCAGGCTTGCAGGGGTAAGTGACGCATGTCCCTCGAAATGAACAAGATCGCCGCCTCGGTTCTGACGGCCGGTATCGTCGCCATGACCAGCGGCTTCATCGCCGAGCAACTCTTCCACCACGGGACGCTCGAGGAAAACGCCTATCCCGTGCAGGTCGCGGAAGGCGGCGCGGGCGCCGGCACCGAGGCCGAGGAGCCAAGCGGCCCGCAGCCCGTTCTGCCCTTGCTGGCCTCGGCGGAGGCATCGGCCGGCGAGAAGCTGACGCGCGCGTGCAGCGCCTGCCACAGCTTCGAAAAGGGCGGACCCGCCAAGGTCGGCCCGAATCTCTACGGGCTCGTTAACGGACCCGTGGCGCATATGGACGGCTTTGCGTACTCGGCCGCGTTCCAGGAAAAGGCCGATGCCGGAGCCGAGTGGACCTACCAGAACCTGAACGCCTTCCTCTACAATCCGAAGGAATGGGCGCCGGGCACGAAGATGTCCTACGCCGGAATGGAAAGCGTCGAGGATCGGGCCGCTTTGATCAAATACATGCGTTCGCTCGACGACAATCCCGCTCCACTGCCCACGGAAGAGGAGATCGCCGCCGTGACGGGCGAGAGCGACGAGGCGGCCGGTGAAGGCGACGAGGCTGCGGACGAAGCCATGCAGGAGGGTGAAGAGGCCGCCCAAGAGCCCACCCAAGAAGGCGCCGAAGAGGCTGCCGGCGAGATGCAGGAGACCGCCGAGCAGATGGCGGAGCAGGCCGGCGAGGAGGCCGAGGGCGCCGCCGAGCAGATGGCGGAGGGCGCAAGCGGGATTGCCGCGATGATCGCCCAGGCCAGCGCCGAGGCCGGGCAAAAAGAGGCGCGCGTGTGCAGCGCCTGCCACTCCTTCGACAAGGGCGGTCCCCACAAGGTCGGCCCCAACCTCTACAATACCGTCGGCAGTCAGGTCGCCGCCGCCGAGGATTACAGCTATTCCAAGGCCCTGCAGCAGAAGGCGGAGGAGGGAACGGCCTGGACCCACGAGAACCTCGACGCCTTCCTGGAGAATCCGCGCGGCTGGGCGGAAGGCACGAAAATGACCTTCAACGGCGTGAAGAAGGCCGAGGATCGCGCGGCGATCATCGCCTACATGCGCCAGCAGACGGAAAATCCGCCGCCGCTGGAGTAGCAGCCAGTCTTGGTCGGGAATTCAAGGGCGGCTGTGCGGGCCCCGCGCGGCCGCCCCTTTTGCGTCGGCCGCAGGTTTCCTATAGGTGCTGGGGTTCCTGAACGCGGAGGGACGGGTTCTGCATGAACGCGCGTGGCACAGGCGGCAATCGCCCGGACGATGGCATGGCGGATGTTCCCGCCCGTTTCGTGGAAACCGCCATGCAACTGGCGGCGGCCGCACGCGAGATCACACTGGCGCACTTCCGCACGGCGTTGCCCGTGGAGGCGAAGTCGGACGAATCGCCAGTGACGCGCGCCGACCGCGAAGCCGAGGCCGCCATGCGCGCAATCATCGAGCGGCAGTTCCCCGAGCACGGAATCCTGGGCGAGGAATACGGAAGCCAGGACGCCGAGGCGGAATATGTTTGGGTGCTCGATCCGATCGACGGCACGCGCAGCTTCATCATCGGCGATCCGGAATACGGCACGCTTGTCGCGCTCACCCGTCACGGCCGACCCGTTCTCGGCCTCATCGACATGCCGGCGCTGGGCGAGCGGTGTCTGGGCGCGGCCGGCCGACCGACCATATTCACCGACGCGCGGCGCGGCGCGGCGGAGGCGCGCGCGCGCCCCTGCCCGGGCCTGGCGCAGGCCACGCTCAGGGTAACCGATCCCTTCAACTATGGCGGGGATGCCGCCGCCTTCGGGCGGCTGAGCACCGCCGTCGGCGCGCTGCGCTTCAGCGGCGATTGTTTCAACTACGGTCAAGTGGCCAGCGGATTCGTCGACCTTGTCGCGGAATCCGGTTTGGGCGCTTACGACTACTCGGCGCTGGTCCCCGTCATCGAGGGCGCCGGCGGACTGATCACCGACTGGAGCGGCCGGCCGCTCGACCTTGCCTCGGACGGGAGGGTGGTGGCGGCCGGCGACCGTGCCTGCCATAGTGAGGCCCTAAAGCTGCTGCAGGAATGAGCCGCCGAATGCCCGGATGCGCCGCCAGAGCGGCAAACACGCCCTGCGAGGCAGAAAACGCCGAATTGATTCCGTTGCGAGAGTTATGCGCCACGCCTTCCTCCTGATCGCCATCCCGCTGCTCTGGATCGTCTCCGCCGCCCTCGCCCAGGAGGGTGGACAGACGGTGCACAAGTCCCACGCCATCGCAATGCACGGAGAGCCGAAGTATCCCGCCGATTTCCGCCACTTCGACTATCTGAATCCCGACGCGCCGAAGGCCGGCGAGATGGTGCTGGGCGACAACGGCAACTGGGATACCTTCAACACCTTCATCATCAAGGGCGCCGGCGCGCCCGGCATGAACTACCTCTACGACCGGCTGATGGTGAGCAGCGCCGACGAGCCCTTCACGATGTACGGCCTCATCGCCGAGACGGTCGAGTGGCCGGAAGACCGGTCCTGGGTGATCTTCAATATCAACCCCGACGCCCGCTGGCACGACGGCCAGCCGATCACCGCCGAGGACGTCGTCTGGACCTTTGAAACCCTGAAGGAGAAGGGCACGCCGAACTTCCGGTTCTATTACGCGTCGGTCGACAAAGCCGAAGCGCTGGGACGCCTGCGGGTCAAGTTCAGCTTCACCGCCGGCGACAATCGCGAATTGCCGCTCATCGTCGGCCAAATGCAGATCTTGCCCAAGCACTACTGGGAAGAACGCGAATTCGACAAGACCACGCTCGAACCGCCGCTGGGCAGCGGTCCCTACCGGATCGGCGACTTCGAGCCCAACAGGTTCATCGAATGGCGGCGCGTCCCAGACTATTGGGCCAAGGACCATCCGGTGCACGCCGGTCAGTACAATCTGGACGTCATCCGCTACGAAAGCTTCTTCGACCAGAATGTGATCCGCGAGGCGATCAAGGGCGGCATCCTCGATTTCCGGGAGGAGAACCAGGCCAAGGCCTGGGCGCTCGACTACGAAACCCAGGCCGTGAAGGATGGCTGGCTGGTCAAGGAGAAGGTCGAGCACAACCGCCCGGCGGGCATGCAGGCCTTCATCATGAACACCCGACGCCCGCTCTTCGCCGACCCGCGCGTGCGCCGGGCCATGGCCTACGCCTTCGATTTCGAGTGGACGAACCGGAACCTCTTCTTCGGGCAATACACGCGCACGGAAAGCTATTTCGCGAACTCCGAGCTGGCCTCAGACGGCCTTCCCACGGGTCGGGAAGAGGAGATTCTGCGCGAGTTCGAGGACCGGCTTCCTGCCCGGCTCTTTGCGGAGCCCTATTTCGCCCCC
Organism: Rhodovibrionaceae bacterium; assembly: GCA_033722755.1. Lineage (GTDB taxonomy): Bacteria > Pseudomonadota > Alphaproteobacteria > Kiloniellales > Rhodovibrionaceae > JAWVYK01. The sequence continues at coordinate 14,053 of JAWVYK010000019.1, forward strand.
TCCACCAACGGCACCGGCTGGTCGCGGGAGAACCTGCTGAAGGCGCTGGACCTGTTGCGGCAGGCCGGCTGGGTCGTGCGCGACATGCAGCTCGTCAACGCGCAAACCGGCGCGCCCTTCGAGTTCGAATTCATGCTCGCCCAACAGGCATTCGAGCGCATCATCCTACCCTACGTGCGCAACCTCAAGCGGCTCGGTATCGAGGTGCGGGTGCGCCTGGTTGACACCTCGCAATACATCAACCGCGTGCGCTCGCAGGACTTCGACATGATCGTGGCCGGCTGGGGCCAGTCGGAATCGCCCGGCAACGAGCAGCGCGCCTACTGGCATTCGGAGTCCGCCGATCAGCCGGGTACGCGCAACTACGCGGGCATCAGCGATCCGGTCATCGACAAGCTGGTGGAAATGGTCATCGCCGCGCCCACGCGCGAGGAGCTAGTCCACCGCACGCGCGCACTCGACCGGGTGCTGCTGTGGGGCCACTATGTCGTCCCCAACTGGCACCTGAACGCCGACCGGCTGCTCTATTGGGACAAGTTCGACCGGCCGGACACCACGCCCGACAACGGCACCAGCATCGACTACTGGTGGTGGGACGCCGATAAGGCGCTCGCCGTCGAGCGCCGACAGCGCGGCCAGCAAAGCGCCGAGCGCAACGAGTAGGCACAAGGGACACGCCGCCGATGCTCGCCTATATCCTGCGCCGCCTGCTGCTGATCATTCCGACCTTGTTCGGCATCATGGTGGCCAACTTCATCATCGTGCAGTTCGCCCCCGGCGGCCCGGTGGAGCAGGTCATCGCGCAGGTGACGGGCGAGGACGTGGCCGCCACGGAGCGCTTCACACGCGGCGGCGGCGATACCGCGGCCGGTCTGGAGGAGAGCGCGGCCGCGCGCAGCACCGGCAGCGTGACCAGCAAGTATCGCGGCGCACAGGGCCTCGATCCCGAGTTCGTCAAGGAAATCGAGCGCATGTTCGGCTTCGACAAGCCGCCGCACGAGCGCTTTCTGATGATGCTGAAGAACTATGCCGTTTTCGATTTCGGCGAGTCCTTCTACCGCGACCGCCGCGTCGTCGAGCTCGTGCTCGACAAGATGCCGGTTTCCATATCCCTTGGGCTCTGGACTACGCTGATCGTCTATCTGATCTCCATACCCTTGGGCGTCGCCAAGGCCGTGCGCGACGGCTCGCGCTTCGATATCTGGACGAGCGGTCTCGTCATCGTCGGCTACGCCGTTCCGGGTTTCCTTTTCGCCGTGCTCTTGCTGGTGCTCTTCGCAGGCGGCAGCTTCCTCGACTGGTTCCCGCTGCGCGGCCTGACCTCCGACAACTGGGAACAGCTGTCCTTCTGGGGCAAGGTCGTGGACTATTTCTGGCACCTGGCGCTGCCGGTCATCTCGCTGGTGATCGGCGGCTTCGCCGGGCTGACGATGCTGACCAAGAACTCGTTCATGGACAACATCGGCCAGCAGTACGTCACCACGGCCCGAGCCAAAGGACTGACAGAGCGGCGCGTCCTCTACGGGCACGTCTTCCGCAACGCCATGCTGATCGTGATCGCCGGCTTTCCGGGCGCCTTCGTCTCCATCCTGTTCACCGGCGCGCTGCTGGTGGAGGTCATCTTCTCGCTGGACGGCCTGGGCCTGCTCGGCTACGAGGCGGCGATCAACCGCGACTACCCGATCATGTTCGCGACCGTATATTTCTTCTCGCTTCTGGGGCTGGTGATGAAGCTGGTGAGCGACGTGACCTACACCATCATCGATCCGCGCATCGACTTCGAATCGCGGGAGGTCTGAGAGGCCGGCCCATGACCGATACGACCATCGCCCGCGATCCCGCGCCCACCGTGACCGACCCCCGGCAGGACCGCCTGCTGGGGCTGATCCCGATTTCGCCGATCGACCGGCGGCGCATCAACAATTTCAAGGCCAACCGGCGGGCCTTCTGGTCGTTGTGGATCTTCCTGGTGCTCTTCGTCGTCAGCCTGTTCGCCGAGTTCGTCGCCAACGACAAGCCGATCCTCGTGGTGCACCGCGGCGCCGTGCACATGCCGATCTTCGAACGCCTGCCCGAGACCGCCTTCGGCGGAGACTTCCCGACAGAGGCGGATTACCGCGACCCCTATCTGGTCGATCTGATAAACGAAGACGGCTTCATGATCTGGCCGCTCGTTCCCTACGACCACCGGACCGTCGCCTGGAACCTGCCGGTGCCCGCGCCCGCACCACCCGGCGGCCAGCACTGGCTGGGCACCGACGACCAGGCCCGCGACGTGGTGGCCCGGCTGATCTACGGCTTCCGCATCTCGGTGCTTTTCGGCCTTACGCTGACGCTCCTGTCCTCCGTCATCGGGGTGGCCGCCGGCGCGGTGCAGGGCTACTTCGGCGGCCTGACGGATCTGATCGCACAGCGCGTCATCGAGGTCTGGCAGGGCCTGCCGCTGCTCTACGTGCTGATCATCCTTGCCAGCGTGCTGGAGCCGGGATTCTGGTGGCTGCTGTTCATCATGCTGCTGTTTTCATGGACCGCGCTGGTGGACGTGGTGCGCGCCGAGTTCCTCAAGGTGCGCAACTACGACTACGTGCGCGCCGCCCGTGCGCTTGGGGTCAGCAACGGCGTCATCATGTTCCGGCACGTGCTGCCCAACGCCATGGTCGCCACCATCACCTTCCTGCCCTTCATCCTGTCGGGGTCCGTCACAACGCTGACGGCGCTCGACTTCCTGGGTTTGGGCCTGCCGCCGGGCTCCGCCTCGCTGGGCGACCTGCTGGCTCAAGGCAAGGCCAACATCAACGCGCCTTGGCTGGGCATCACCGGCTTCCTGGTCATCGCCCTCATGCTGAGCCTCATGGTCTTCGTCGGAGAGGGCGTGCGCGACGCCTTCGATCCGCGCAAGCTCTTCGCCGGCGAGCCGCCGCCGCCCGAGCCCGAGCCGGAAGACATGGCAGGCGGCATCAGAAGCGCGACGGCGCCCGCCGCTTCGAGAGGAGGCCGCTGATGGCCGATCATGCCCTGTTGGAGGTGCGCAATCTGCACGTCACTTTTGATAGCGGCGAACGATCGGTGCACGCGGTCAATGACGTGAGCTTCACCATCGAATCCGGCCAGAATCTGGCTCTGGTGGGCGAGAGCGGTTCGGGCAAATCGGTGACGGCCCTGTCGGTGCTGCAGCTCCTGCCCTATCCCGTCGCCCGGCACGCGCCCGATAGCTCCGTCCGTTTCAAGGGCCGCGAGCTCGTCGGCGCGCCCGGCCCGGAACTGCGCAAGGTCCGCGGCAACGACATCTCGATGATCTTCCAGGAGCCGATGACCTCGCTCAACCCGCTGCACACGATCGAAAAGCAGGTGAGCGAGACGCTGATCGTCCACAAGGGCATGGACCGCAGCCGCGCGCGAAGCCGGGTCCTGGAGCTGCTGGACATGGTCGGCATCCCGGAGGCTCGCAAGCGCCTCGGCGCCTACCCGCACGAGCTTTCCGGCGGCCAGCGCCAGCGCGTCATGATCGCCACGGCGCTTGCCAACGAACCGGACCTGCTGATCGCCGACGAACCGACGACGGCGCTGGACGTGACCATCCAGGCGCAAATTCTGAAGCTCCTCAAGGACCTGCAGCGCGAACTCGGCATGTCGCTGCTGTTGATCACTCACGATCTCAACATCGTGCGCAAGATGGCCGACGAGATCTGCGTCATGACCAAGGGCGAGGTGGTCGAACGCGGCCAGTCGGAACGCATCTTCCAGTCGCCGGAGCATCCCTACACCCAGCGCCTTTTGGCCGCGCAGCCCAAGGGCCGGCCGGCCTCTCCGAAATCGGACGCCCCGATCGTCGTCGAAGGCGGCGACGTGCGCGTCTGGTTCCCGATCAAGAAAGGCCTGCTGAAACGCACGGTCGACCACATCAAGGCGGTCGACGGCATCTCGCTTTCCGTGCGTCAGGGCGAAACCGTCGGCGTCGTCGGCGAAAGCGGCAGCGGCAAGACGACGCTGGGCCTCGCCCTGCTGCGGCTCATCTCCTCGCGCGGGCATATCCGCTTCGAGGACCAGGAGATCCAGGGCTGGAAATCCACCGACCTGCGCCCCTTGCGCCGCCAGATGCAGGTGGTCTTCCAGGACCCCTACGGTTCGCTTTCGCCGCGCATGTCGGTCGGTCAGATCGTCGAAGAGGGCCTGAAGGTCCACGCGCTGGGCGAAA